>NZ_JBLUPV010000005.1:0-262586 GCF_048068075.1 Pseudomonas sp. NY15354 | reverse complement strand
AAGCGCTGATCGCGGAAAGCTTGAATTGCTCTGTGTACTTGCCCATGAATCCCCCAAGGGTTGGATTGGTGTCCAACTTCTTGGGGGCAGTCCAACCTGTGGGAGCGGGTTCACCCGCGAAGAAGGCCACACGAATCCGGCCCCTTGCTCTGCGCCATCTGCTGGATCCTGGGGCTGCAAGGCCGCCTCGAAGTCTCACCCGCGCATTCTCACGCCCAGGCTCCCACAGGAGCACCGCCGTACCTGTGGGAGCGGGTTCACCCGCGAAGAAGGCCACGCGAATCCGACCCCCTTGCTCTGCGCCAACTGCTGGATCCTGGGGCTGCAAGGCCGCCTCGAAGTCTCACCAACGCATTCTCACGCCCAGGCTCCCACAGGAGCACCGCCGTACCTGTGGGAGCGGGTTCACCCGCGAAGAAGGCCACGCGAATCCGGCCCCTTGCTCTGCACCAACGGCTGGATCCTGGGGCTGCAAGGCCGCCCCGAAGTCTCACCAACGCATTCTCACGCCCAGGCTGCCGATCAGGCCATTGAGGTCATTGCCGTCCACATCGCTGCTGTAGTCGGCACTGACGAACAGCGCGACTTTCGGCGTCACCCGCGCCACCAATCCCAAGCCCAGGTCCACGGTGGTGGAGTACCGGGAGCTGGAGATCTTGTCGACCTGATCCAGCTTCACGGTGTCCGAGTCGGTGAAGTCGTACCACACGTTGGTGCGCACGTAGGGCTCGATGGGCATCCCGCGAACGTTGTAGCGCCCCGACAATTTGGCACCGACCCGACCGCTCCAGCTCGGCTGACTGTCGAATGCCTGCAAGGTTTCTTCCTGCGCCCGGTTGCCAGGGAAGAACTGCTGGTTGATCAACTGCGCCTGGGGCTCGATCACCCAGCCACCGCCCAGGCCGATGGGATAGCCACCTTCCACCGAAAAGGTCATCGCATGGCCGCTGTCGTCCAGGCGCTGGCCGCTCTCCCCACGGCCATTGACGTCGATGCGGGTGCCCATGGCCACGGCATCGACGTGCCAGCCTTGCTCATGGGTCATGCTCCAGTACACCCCCAGGCTCTCGCCGCTGAGGTTGACGGCGTTCTTCTGCTTGTCGCCGAGCAACCGGCGCATGCCATTGAAGCTGCTTTGCAGGTTGTTGTGACCCACGAAAATACCCGCCCGATGCACGTTGCCATCGCGGGTTTCACGCACGAACAGGTCCGGGCCGATCGTCAATTGCTGGCTGGGCGCCTCCAGTTGCGCAGGCACCTGGGCGCCGGGCCTCGTGCCGCCAGGGAAGAACTGCGCCCATTGGCTGGCGACCAGGTCCGCAGTCGCCTGGTCGTGACGCTCGCTCATGCGTTCGGAGAAGGCGTTGAGCGTGCCCAGGCTCAGGCCGCTGGCGCTGACCGGATCCAGGGAGAGCTGCGGCACGGCCGGCGGCTGCATGAGACCGGCGAACGCGGCCTGTTCTTGCAGTTCGAACGCGAAGGTTTCCACCGGGGTTGCCAGGAGCAGCGACGTGGAAACCGCACAGAAAATCGCGTCGAAGCGCCAAGGGTTCGAGGTTCTTTTCATGGCGGATCTCCTCTGTTGTGTTGTTGTGTGTTGGCACAGCCCAAGAACCTGGCCTGATGTCACGAGCTGTACGACACAAAAACAGAGGGCGACCCAAACCAGCACGCCTGGGCTCGCAGGTACGCACAAAGGTGCACGCTAGAGGCCCGGCGCGAATTTTTTACGACACGTTGTAGAGTTCAGCTAAGGAGACGTCGCCGCTTGCGTCAAGAAAGCGTGAAAGACATGTAGAAGGACTGGTGAGGCTGATAACACATTGATTTAAATCGAAATTCAATCGCTGATATCGAGGTTCGTTCTTTGCCGTCGGCGGGCTATGCCGAATCATTGCTAGAGGCGGACTTCCACCGCCAGGGGCAAGTGATCGGAGAGGTGCGTCCAGGGCTTGTGCCCCAGGATCTGCGGCGCATGACTTTCGGCGTTGCGCAGGTAGATGCGGTCCAGGCGCAGCAGCGGCAGGCGTGCCGGATAGGTGCGGGCGAGCAGGCCGTGGTGGCGCTCGAACGCTTCGTGCAGGTCACGCTGATTGCCCAGGGTGCGGTTACCGCGCAGTTGCCAGTCGTTGAAGTCGCCAGCGATGATCACCGGGGCGTCGGCTGGCAGGCTGTCGAGCAATCGGCGCAACAGCTGCAATTGCTGTTGTCGGTGGCTTTCGAGCAACGACAAGTGCACGCAGATGGCATGGACCTGGCGCTGTCCGGGCACGTCGAGGATGCAGTGCAACAGCCCCCGGCGCTCGGGGCCGGTGATGGACACATCGAGGTTGCGGTGCTCGAGAATCGGGTACTTCGACAGCAGGGCATTGCCGTGGTGGCCATCGGGGTAGACCGCATTGCGGCCATAGGCGAAGTCGCTCCACATGCTGTCGGCGAGGAATTCGTACTGGGACGTCTGGGGCCAGCCAGGGTAGCGCGCGGCGTGGCGGTCATGGCTGCCGAGCACTTCCTGGAGAAAGACGATATCGGCCTGGGTACTGCGCACCGCCTCGCGCAACTCCGGCAGGATGAAGCGCCGGTTGAAGGCGGTGAAGCCTTTGTGGGTGTTGACCGTCAGCACCCGCAACCGGTGGACGGCCGGGGCTTGGCTGACGCTGGCGAAACCTGGACTGCCGGCTTCGGGGCTCACGGTCTCTCCTGCTCCGTTGGCTTGCCTGCTCTGCACAGCGTGGTACACCGGCTGTGCCTGTGGGCTTTGTCTTGCACTGGGCCGCAAGGCGGCCCCTGTGCGTCGGTTACAGTCTAGGACCGAACAGCCCGACGCGGGTTCACTCTTCCTCGCGCTGCAACGCCATCAGCAACACCGAGCGCCCCTTGACCTCGAACACGGCATCGAATGCCAGGTGCTGAGGCTTGCGCATCTGTGGCCGGTCGGTGTCGACCAGGCAGCTCCAGTAGTCGCCCTCGGGCACCGAGGGGAGCTGGAAGGGCACCGTGTCGTGGTAGGCGTTGACGATCAGCAGCAAGGTCGCCTCGCCGCCGGGACGGGCGATGCCGCTGACCTGGGCGCGGCCGTCCATGAGCATCCCCAGGCAGCGGCCATGGGGGTCTTCCCATTGCTCCACGCTCATCTCGCTGCCGTCCGGTGCCAGCCAGGTGACATCCTTGACCCCGATCGCTTCGTTGTAGTCGCCTACCAGGAATCGCGAACGGCGCAGCACCGGGTAGGCCAGGCGCAGGCGGGTCAGGCGTTTGACGAAGGCCAGTAGCTCGGCGCCTTCCTGGTCCAGGTCCCAATTGATCCAGCCGATTTCGCTGTCCTGGCAGTAGGCATTGTTGTTGCCGTGCTGGGTGCGGCTGAACTCGTCACCGGCGACGATCATCGGCGTCCCCTGGGCCAGCAGCAGGGTGGCGAAGAAGTTGCGCATCTGGCGCATGCGCAGGGCATTGACCTGAGGATCGTCCGTGGGGCCTTCGACACCGCAGTTCCAGGACAGGTTGTTGTCAGTCCCGTCCTGGTTGTTCTCGTCGTTGTCCTCGTTGTGCTTGTCGTTGTACGACACCAGGTCGCGCAAAGTGAAGCCATCGTGGGCGGTGACGAAGTTGACCGAGGCATAGGGCCGCCGGCCCCGGTTATTGAACAGGTCGCCCGATGCGGTCATGCGTGAGGCGAAATCCGCCAACTGGCCCTCATCGCCTTTCCAGAACGCGCGCACGGTGTCGCGAAAACGGTCGTTCCACTCGGCCCAGCCCGGAGCGAAGTTGCCCACCTGGTAGCCGCCGGGGCCGCAGTCCCAGGGCTCGGCGATCAGCTTGACCTGGCTGAGCAGCGGGTCCTGGCGGCAGGCCACCAGGAAACTGTGACGCTCGCTGTAGCCATCGTGGTAGCGGCCCAGAATGGTCGCCAGGTCGAAGCGAAAACCATCGACATGCATCTCGCCTGCCCAATAGCGCAGCGAGTCGGTGACCAGTTGCAGCACGCAGGGGTGGCTCAGGTCCAGGGTGTTGCCGGTGCCGGAGTCGTTGATGTAGTAGCGCTTGTCGTCGGGCATCAGCCGGTAGTAGGAGGCGTTGTCGATGCCGCGCATCGATAGCGTCGGCCCCAGCTCGTTGCCCTCGGCGGTGTGGTTGTAGACCACGTCCAGGATCAGCTCCAGGCCAGCATCGTGCAGGTGCGCGACCATTTCCTTGAACTCGGCGACCTTGCCGCTGGCCAGGTACTTGGGATGGGGCGCGAAGAAGGCGATGCTGTTGTAGCCCCAGTAGTTGTTCAGGCCCTTGTGCAGCAGGTGTTGGTCGTTGACGAAGGCGTGGATCGGCAGCAGCTCGATGGACGACACGCCCAGGTCCTTGATGTGTTTGAGCAGCTCGTCGTTGGCCAGGCCCGCGAAGGTGCCGCGCAGGGCTTCCGGCACGCCCGGATGGCGCATGCTGATACCCCGGGTGTGGGCTTCGTAGAGGATGGTGCGCTCCCAGGGGATCTGCACCCGCTGGTCGCGGCCCCAGGTGAAGGCCGGGTCGATGACTTTGCACTTGGGCACGAACGGTGCGCTGTCGCGCTCATCGAAGGACAGGTCGCCATCGGGGTGGCCGATGGTGTAGCCAAACAGCGCCTCGGACCACTTCAGCCCGCCCACCAACTGCTTGGCGTAGGGATCGATCAGCAGTTTGTTGGGGTTGAAGCGGTGGCCATTCTCCGGCGCGTACGGGCCATGGACCCGGTAGCCATAGACCAGCCCGGGATGGGCGTCGGGTAGGTAGCCGTGGTAGATCTCGTCGGTGTATTCGGGCAGCTCGATGCGCTCGAGCTCATGCTCGCCAGTGGAGTCGAACAGGCACAGCTCGACCTTGGTGGCGTTGGCTGAGAACAGCGCGAAGTTGACGCCCAGGCCGTCCCAGGTGGCACCGAGAGGGAAGGGCATGCCCTCGCGGATGCGTGACGGGGCGACGGAGCGGGTTTTCTTCGGGGTGCGGGGGCTCATGGCTGTCCTCATTGGCCGGATGAAAGGGCGTACCGATGTTTCTGGTGCTGGCCCCTTGGCGAGTGAACCCGCCCCACCTGCTCCGCAGTGCCCCCTGTGGGGGGCGGTTTACCCGCGAAGAAGAGACCACGCAGGCTCCTGCAGAAATCGCCGCAACCGTCAGGTCGGCGCAGCCCTTGTGGGAGCGGGTTTACCCGCGAAGGGGCCCGTCAGGGCTCAGCCAGCGGTCGGCTTCTTCGCGGCTCTTGGCTTCTTGGCTGCGGCCGGCTTTACCCCAGGCAAGGCAGCTACTTTCGGCTCGGCAGGGGCTTTGGGCTCAGCGGACGTCTTGGCGTCAGCCGCGGCCTTGGGCTTGGCGGCCGGCTTCTTGCGCGGTGGTACCTTGGGTGCCAGCGCCTCGGCTTCGGCCAGCTTGCGCGCCATTTCCCAGTGGCGTTCTTCCTGGCCTACGGGTTTTCCCTCCGACTCCCAGATCTGATAGGCGAATTCGCGAATACGTTTTTCATCGGCACTCATCATGACGCTCCTGGTGTTCAAGATTGTTGTATCAGCAGGTTGACCGGAAACTCCGCCAGCACAGTGTTCAAATACAGCTCCTTTGAAGGGCTGACAGCTGCACCGGAAAAAAGTCCCACGCAAGTGGCAGGCGACAAGGCAAACGGCAGGATCAGCCGGGTATCGTCCCAGTTCTGCGCCGGGATCAACGGGGTAGGAGCGTCGCCTAGCAGGGTGCTGCACAGGCGTGGCACCACCACGATGGCCCGGGCATCTTCGCCCAGGCGTGCGAAGGCCAGTACCTTGTCGGCATGTCGACCGTGCACGGTCAAGGGCAGGTAGGCGCCGCGCTGGAACAGCTGCGGGTGGGCCTGACGGGCGTCCAGGACCCGGGCGATCAGTGCCTGTTTGATACGGCCATCACGCCAGTGCGCCAGCAATTCGGCCAGCGGCACACTGTCGTCCAGGCTCGCCCGGCGCGTGGCGTAGTCCACCGGGCGACGGTTGTCCGGATCGACCAGGCTCAGGTCCCAGTACTCATTGCCTTGATAGAGATCGGGCACCCCGGGGGTGGTCATGCGCAGCAGGCACTGGGCCAGGCCGTTGAGCGCGCCGGGGCGGGCGATGCGTTGCGCGGCGTCGTGAAGGGAGCGGCGCAACTGTTGGTTCTGTGGCCCCAGCAACAGCTCGTCGACATAGGTTGCGCAGGCTTGCTCATAGGCTTCGTTTGGCGCGTTCCAACTGCTGCGCAGCTTGGCCTCGCGCAGCGCCTTTTGTTGCCACTGGCGTACACGCTCGGCATAGCGGCCCAAGGCCGTGATGTCCTGCACGTCCAGATCCAGCGGCCAACTGCCGAGCAGGGTCTGATACAGCAGCAGCTCGTCCCCGGGGCTCGGCGCTGGGCCATCGTTCAACATCTGCAGCAGTGGCGCGGCGAGCTCGCGCCAGTGCTCCACACGGCTGGCAAGCCACGGGGCGTGTTCGCTCAGCACCGCCAGCCGCGCGCGGCAGTCTTCGCCGCGTTTGTGATCGTGGGTAGCGGTGGCCAGCAGGTTGTCCGGAAAATCCCGCAGGCGCTGCTGGGCCTCGTTGTGGAACCAAGCTGCATCGGCGCTGAACCGTTCGGCCTCGAAGCCCACATCATTGCGCGAGAGCAGGCGTCCCGAGCGATAGAACGCGGTGTCTTCCACCGCCTTGGCCGCGCTCGGTGCTGTCAATTGCTGGAAGCGCACGCAGGCATGGCGCAGGTGCTTGCGTGGCAGGCCGCGTGGCAGTTGGCGCCAAGGTTGGCCGCCCAGCCAGTGCTGCAGGTGCTCGAGCAGCGGCCAGTCGGCTTCCGCCAGGCTCTGCCGGGCGCCGGCCAGGGCTTGTTGGAAGAACGCCTCGTCTTCGGCCGGACGGCCGCAGGCATTGATGTAGGTGCGGTACACCGGGTAGTGCTCGACCAACGCCTGCAAGGCACGCCGGATCGCGCCGAGGGTCAGGTCGCGGGTCATCAAATCGCCACGGGCCACCTGCAACAAGGCTTGGGCCACGGACTCGCAGTCGCCGGCCAGGCTGGCATTGAGCACCAGGTGTCGGGCCTGACGTACCTCCTCGGAAAAGTCCGGGCGTTCGCTGACGCTGCTCCACAGTTCGGTCAAAGGTGCTTCGCCGGCCGGGTCGTGCTGCAACAGCGAGACCTGGTTCATGAACTCGTAACCGGTGGTGCCGTCGGTGCGCCAGTCCCGGTGCAGGCGCTCGCCCGCCCCGAGGATCTTCTCCACATAGATCGGAAAATGCGCCACGGCTGCCTGCACAGGGCGCCGTGCGAGCAGGCCGTCGACCCGTCTTCGCAGCTTGCGGCAGTACTGGCGAGGATCGGCCAGGCCATCGATGTGATCGATGCGCAGACCGTCCACCAGGCCGCGCTCGATCAGCTCGAACAACTTGGCGTGGGTCGCCTCGAACACCACCGCACGCTCCACGCGCAGCCCGCCCAGCTCGTTGATATCGAAAAACCGCCGCCAGTTGATGTCATCGGCCGCGGTGCGCCAACTGGCCAGACGATAGGTCTGATGCTCCAACAGCAGGTGCAGGCGCTTGAAGCCCGCTTCGGTGCGGCTGTCGAAGGCGGCCAGGGCGTCGTCGAGGCTCGCGCCTTCTCCGACCAGACGGGCCAGCTCGGCCTGCAGGGGCAATGCCTCGGTCAACGGATCGGCGGCCTCGCGCAAGGCACTGAAGCGCTGCGCCAGCGCCCGTACTTGCGGGTGTTCGCTCTGACCGAGGATGTGCCCGTAGTCCAGCGGGCAGATGGGGAAACGGTGCTCGTAATGGGCGACTTGCAGCATTCCCTGGTCGGCCTCGAACGTCAGCGGAATTTCGCCGTTGTGCAACGCCACGCCGTAGTCATTGCCCAGGAACGGCAGCAGCAACTGCCCGGCCAGCAGCGGGTCGCTGGAATGCCACTGGATGTCGAAGAACGCTGCATAGGGACTGCGCCGGCCCCAGGCCAGCAGGCTCTGCCACCAGGGGTTGTCGGCGCCGCCCACGGCCATGTGGTTGGAAACCGTATCCAGAATCAGGCCCATGCCGTGCTGGCGCAGGGCGGCGACCAGGCGTTCAAGGGCTGCTTCCCCGCCCAGCTCCGGGTTGACCTGGGTCGGATCGACCACGTCGTAGCCGTGGCGCGAACCTGCACGGGCCTTGAGGATGGGCGACGCATACAGGTGGCTGACCCCCAGGCGGGCGAAGTAGGGCACCAGGGGTACCGCGTCGTCGAGGGTGAAGTCACTGTGCAGTTGCAGGCGCACCGTGGCGGTCAACGGTTTCATCGGTCACGCTCCCAGGCTTGTTCGCGGGCTTGGGCCAACAGTTCCAGGCGCCGGGCGGCGTCCTCGTCGTCGAGCAGCTCGCGCACGGGGCGGGCGAAGCGACGACGCCAGTTGGGGTGGCCGTCGGTGGTGCCGGGCAGGTTGGGTTGCTCGTCGCAGCCCAGCAGATCCTCGAGCGGTACGAGTACCAGCGGGGCGCGGGTATGGCCGACGTAACGGATCGCCGCGTCGATCAGCGCGTCATTGTCGGGCAGGGCGCCGTAGTTGTGCTCCAGCGTGCGGCGCAGGCCATCGCGCTCCAGTTGGCGGGTGTGGCGCCAATGCAGTTCGGTGGCCGCGTCCACCCGTTGCAGGCGGTGGTTCCAGTCGATGTCACGGGCTTGCAGCCAGCCGGCCAGGGGCGCCAGGTCATGGGTGCCGGTGGTGGCCAAGGCGTTGTCCGGCCAGTCGAGGATCGGCCTGAAATGCCCGGGCGGCTGCTGCTCGAACGGCAGCACGCGCATGCCCAGCACGGCCTTGTCCGCCAGGGTTTCGCGCAGGCCGTCGGGTACCGTGCCCAGGTCCTCGCCGAGGATCACGGCCTGGTGGCGCACCGACTCCAGGGCCAGCAGGCGCAGCAGGTCGTCCAGCGGGTAGTTCAGGTAGGCGCCCTCGCTGGGGCGCGCCCCCCGTGGGATCAACCACAACCTGCGCAGGCCCATGACGTGGTCGATGCGCAGGCCGCCGGCATGGGCGAGGTTGGCTCGCAGCATTTCGATGAACGCGCGGTAGCCATTGCGTTTGAGGCCTTCCGGGGAGAACGCGCAGATGCCCCAGTCCTGACCTTGGCGGTTGAGGATATCGGGCGGCGCGCCGACGTTCAGGTCGGCCAACAGTTCGTCCTGGCGGCTCCAGGCCTGGCTGCCGGCGCCGTCGGCGCCCACGGCGAGATCCGCGATCAAGCCCACGGCCATGCCGTTGCCGCGTGCGGCCTCCTGCGCGCGTTGCAAGCCGCGCTCGGTGAGCCACTGGCAGAAGGCGTGGAACTCCACCTGGGCCGGATAGGCGCTGGCAAAGGCTTCCACCTCGGGGTGATAGGGGTCGTGCCAGGCCGCTGGCCAGTTGCGCCAGTCCGCGCCCAGGCCTCGGGCCATCGCCTCGGCCTGCAGCAACTGGAACCGACAGTGGTGCAGCAGGGCCTGGCCACCGGCCTCACGGTAGCTGTCGAAGTCCTTTTGCAGCGGGTGGGCGCCGCGGCTGAAATCCTTGTACAGCGCCTGCAGCAGCCGGTGCCGGGCTTCGGCGGCGCGGGGCCAGTCTACCAGCGGCAGTTGTTCCAGCTCATCGAGCAGCGGCTGCAACTGGCAGGCCTCGATCGCCATGCGCACCTCCCGCTCGCCCAGCAGTGCGGCAGGGCTGGCGTACAGGGTATTGAGCAGCAGGCGGCTGGAGGGGGAGTACGGGCTGTAGTGACGCTGGTCGATGGCCGACAAGGCGTGGATCGGGCTGATCGCCAGGGCGTCGGCGCCCCGTTCTGCCGCGGCGCGGGCCAGTTGCTCCAGGGCCAGGCAGTCGCCGTAGCCGCCGTCACCGGGGCGGCGCAAGCTATACAGCTGGACCGCCAGCCCCCAGCAGCGGGGCGGTGATTGCTCGGTCGCGTCGTTCAAGGCATGGCAGCGCAGGGGCGCGACTGCCAGTGTGAATGGGCGGTCGTCGATGGTCAGTTGGTGATAGCCCAAGGGCAGTTCACCCGGCAGTTGCGCCTGGTCATCAAGGGCGAGGGTCAGCGGGTCGCCGTTTTCGAGGGTGCACTGCACCGGGCTGCCGGGCGTGAAGTAACGCGCCAGGTCCAGCGGCAGGCCCACGTCGGCAGTGAGCAACGGCGGCAGGTGATCGACATCGTCGGCTTCATCGAGCGCCTGCAGGCTGGCGGCGATGGCGGTTTCGTCTTCGGCGGGATGGCCAAGGCCGGCCAGCACATGGCGCAGCACATCATCGCTCACCTGCTGGGGGCGGGCATTGGCGTCGACCCAGTCGCGGGCCAGGCCTACCCGTGCGGCCAATCGATGCAATGGCAATTCGCTCATGGGGCCTCCTGGTCGGGTGGCAGCAGGCTGACCACGCAACTGTGCGCGGGCAGGGTGGTGTCGAGGTGGGCCGTGTCGCTGCTGTCGAACAACCAGCGCTCGACCGGGGGCAGTGCCACCGATTGCGGCTCATTGGCCAGGTTGAGGTCGATCCGCAGCTCGCTGCCATCGCCCAGGCGCCAGCGTGCGGTCAGGGCCCGTTCGCCCAATACCGTGGCGCCCAGGGCGCGGGTGCCTGGCAGGTGGGGGGTGACATGTAGCCGGCGCAGGGTCAGCAAACGCTGGTACAGCCCATGCCAGCCGGCCACCACCTCCTGGGCCGCGAGCTGCGAGGCATCGAAGGTGGCCTGGGCGTTGGGGTCGGGGATGCGCTCGCGCTGCACGGGGTCGGCGAACGCCGCAAAGTGGGCGAACTCGGCGCGGCGTCCTTCGCGCACTGCGTCGGCCAGCGCATCGTGGTGATCGGTGAAGAACAGAAACGGCTGGCGGCTGCCTTCTTCATCGCCCATGAACAGCAACGGGATCATCGGCGCCAGCAGCAGCAAGCCGGTGGCCGCGCGCAGTGCGGGGGGCGGGCAGAGGCGGGTCAGGCGTTCGCCCAGGGCGCGGTTGCCGATCTGGTCGTGGTTCTGCAGAAACAGCACGAACGCGCTGGGCGCCAGGTGCCCGCTGGGTTCGCCCCGTGGCGTGCCATGGCGGTTGGCCTGGCCCTGGAAGACAAACCCCTCGCCCAGGCTGCGGGCCAGTTTTTCGATCGGACGGTCCTTGTAGTCTGCGTAGTAGCCTTCCGTTTCGTCGGTCAGCAAGACGTGCAGGGCGTTGTGGCCGTCGTCGTTCCACTGGGCGTCGAAGCCTTGCTCGAGCAGCGAGGCCTGGTTGTGTTCGTTTTCCAGCACCAGCCATACCTGACGTTCAGGTGCCACGTCGGTGCGTACACGCTGGGCCAGCTCGATGAGAAAATCCGGCTGGTCGATGGCATGCACCGCGTCCAGGCGCAGGCCGTCGAAGCGGTAGTCGCGCAGCCACATCAGGGCGTTCTGGATGAAGTATTCGCGCACCTGGGGCTGGCGAAAATCGATGGCGGCGCCCCAGGGGGTCTGCCGGTCTTCGCGAAAGAACGTGCTGGCGTATTGGTGCAGGTAGTTGCCGTCGGGGCCGAAGTGGTTGTAGACCACATCGAGCAGCACCATCAGGCCATGGCCATGGGCCTCGTCGATCAAGCGACACAGCTCGGCCGGGGTGCCGTAGGTATGTTGTGGGGCGAACGGCAACACGCCGTCGTAGCCCCAGTTGCGTGTCCCCGGAAACTGCCCCAGCGGCATCAGCTCGATGGCCGTGATGCCCAGCCCGGCCAGGCGCGGCAGTTCGCGTATGACCCCGGCATAGCCGCCCAGCAAGCCGACATGCAGCTCCTGGATCACGGCCTCGTGCCAGGGGCGCCCCTGCCACGGGTGGCGCCAGGGGTAGCCGGATATGTCCACCACCTGGCTGGGCCCCTGCACGCCCTCGGGCTGGTAGCGCGACGCAGGGTCAGGCACCTGCAGGGTGCCGTCGATTCGATAACGATAGCGGTCACCGACCTGGCAAGGCGCCAGGCCGGTGAACCAGCCACCGGCTTCAGGCAGCAGTTCGACCGCAGGTTGTTGCTCCAGCTGCAAGCTCACGCTGCGCGCATCGGGCGCCCAGAGGGCGAAGCGCGCCGACGTGGCGTCCAGCAAGTGTGCGCCATGCCTTTGCATCTTCGGTGCCCTCGCTCAGTAGCGGCCGACGTGGGCCTGGCAGACCAGTTCCTCGTACAGCTTGGCGTAGGGTTCCACCGCTTGGCACCAGTTGAACGGCTGGGTCATGGACAGGCAGCGCATGGCGTTGAGCAGGTCTTTCTTGCCGTGCACATAGAACGCCCGGGCGAGCGCGGCGCGGTAGCTCTGGACCGTCGATTCGTCGAACAGGAAACCGGTGACACCGTCCTCGATGGTGTCGGCCAGCCCTCCGGTGTTGCGCGCCACCGGCAGCGAGCCGAAGCGCTGCGCGTACATCTGGCTCAGGCCGCAAGGCTCGTAGCGAGACGGCATGAGGAGGAAGTCGCTGCCGGCGAACATGCGTCGTGCATCGGTTTCGTTGAAGCCGATGCGCACGCCGATCCGCCCCGGATAGCGCAGGGCCAGCTCACGCATGGCTTGTTCTTCCTCCGGTTCGCCCCGGCCGATGATAGCGATCTGGCCGCCCTGTTGGACGATGTAGTCGGCCACGCCGAGTGTCAGGTCCAGGCCCTTTTGATAGACCAGGCGCGAGACCACGGCGAACAACGGCCCGTCCGATGCCTCGAGTTGGAACAGCGTGCGCACTTCTTGTGCGTTGCGCGCTTTGCCGTCCCAGTCATTGAGGCTGAAATTGTGCTGCAGGTGCTTGTCGGTGGCCGAATCCCAGCTTTCGTCGATGCCGTTGGGAATGCCGCCGAGCAGGCCTTGCTGGGCTTTGCTCGCCAAGAAGCCATCCAGGCCGCAGCCGAACTCGGGCGTGGTGATCTCCCGGGCGTAGGTGGCGCTCACCGTGGTGATATGGCTGGAGTAGGCCAGGCCCGCCTTGAGGAACGACAGTTTGCCGTAGAACTCCATGCCTTCCTGTTGCAGGGCATGGTCGGGGATGGCCAGCTCCGGGCAGCAGCCCCGGCTGAATACGCCCTGGTAGGCGAGGTTGTGGATGGTGAACAGGGTCGGGGTGTTCAGGCCGCGCCAGTGCATGTAGGCCGGTGCCAGGCCTGCCGGCCAGTCATGGGCGTGCACCAGGTCGGGGCGCCAGTGGATCATGCCTTCGCCGGCGGCGATTTCCGCAGCGGCCAGGCCCAGGCGGGCGAAGCGGATGTGGTTGTCTGGCCAGTCGCGGCCATTGTTGGCGCCGTAGGGCGTGCCGTCGCGCTCGTACAGTTCGGGGCAGAGCAGGACATAGATGACCAGGCCATCGGCCAGGTCCATGCGCCCGATCTTGCAGGGCGGCAGCGCCGCGTGCCCGCCCAGTTCACCGACGATATGGATGGGGTTGTCGCTGTCGACCACCTGGCGGTAGCCGGGAATCAGCACACGGACATCGTGCAGATGGGACAGGGCTCGGGGCAGGGCCGAGGACACATCGCCCAAACCACCGGTCTTGACCAGGTCGGCGATCTCCGAGGTGACGAACAGGATCTTGCGCTTGTGCTGATTGTGACGGCGCTGGGCGCCAGGTGCCTTGGCTGTCGTGGCGAACGCTGGCGGCAGCGGTTCGCGGTTGTCCGGGGTGAATGTGTCTACGTGAGGTTCGACAGCGGCACTGATCATACTTCTCTCCGTCCCTTGTATCGGGTGGCTGGCACCCTTTGGCGTTATGTCGTGTTGGTTCTCTCTAATTCATATCTTCGTCGTGCGGTCCATGCCCCAGGGTCGTGCGCACAAGCACCGTGCAATCGGCGTTCCAGCCGAAGGCAGTTGAGCTGTTTGGGGTGTGGGTGGGCCGAAGCGGGGAAGTCCCCTGTGCATTGGCCTACTTAGTTCCTGACTCGCCGATTTGTAGGAAAGTTTCTTTTTTTTCCGTCTGGTTAGCCAGGCGGTTTGGCGGGCAGAATCCCGAGTGTAGGAGAGGTTGCGTTACATTTGTGACCCGCTGGTCATTTAAATGATGACCGTGCCCACGCGCAAACGTTGGCGGGTTGTCACAGGATGTAAATGTACGAAATAGAGAGGTCGCCCGGCGCACAGTCGACTGTAGAACGGGTAGCGGCAGCGCAGAATGGGGGGACGGGGAAGGGGGCTTGCCGAGTGGGAGCCATCAGCTCCCACGAAGAGCGACGCGGATCAGAGGTGGAAGGTTTTGTCGTTCTCGCAGCGGGCCTGCTCGAGCAACTGGTTCAGCTGGGCGACCTGCTGGCGCAGTTGGTCGCGTTCATCCTTCAGGCGGCGCAGCTCGTCACGGCGCACGGTGACATAGAGGGTCTGGGTGGGGGTGGCAGGCATCAGGGTACCCATGGAAACACCTCGCGTTTCTGGCTGGTGACAATTTCAAGCGTAGACGCTTGGCGCGGCGGCATTCTGAATTCTTTTCCTGGCCTTGGGAACTTTTTTGTTTATCGTTGTCGCCCCGTTCGTCGGTGAACCCTCGAGCGGGACGCTGGACTAATCTGAAAACCTGAACCGCGTTGTCATCCATTTCATAAGGGGAGCATCGACACATGCAACTGGGAATTGTCGGGCTGGGCCGCATGGGCGGCAACATCGCGAGGCGTCTGATGCTCGCAGGGCATCGGACCGTGGTCCACGACCGCAATCGCGACGCGGTGATGACCCTGGAAGGCGAGGGCGCCCAAGGGGCCCACGACCTCGGTGCGTTGGTACAGAAGCTCAAGGCGCCTCGCGCGGTATGGGTCATGCTGCCCGCCGGCGAACCGACCGAGCAGACCATCGCCCAGTTGGCCGAGCTGCTGGAGCCGGGCGATGCGATCATCGATGGTGGCAACACCTTCTATAAAGACGATATGCGCCGGGCCACCGAGCTGGCCACGCTTGGCCTGCATTATCTGGACGTCGGCACCTCTGGTGGTGTCTGGGGCCTGGAGCGCGGTTACTGCATGATGATCGGTGGCGAGAAGGACGTCTTCGAACGCCTCGAGCCGCTGTTCAAGGCTCTGGCTCCCGGCGTGGGCGACATCCCCCGCACTCAAGGCCGCGAAGGCGAACATGGCCGCGCCGAGCACGGCTACATCCACGCCGGCCCCGCTGGCGCCGGGCACTACGTGAAGATGGTGCACAATGGCATCGAGTACGGCCTGATGCAGGCCTACGCCGAAGGCTTCGACCTGCTGCGCAGCAAAGGCGGCAACGAACTGCCCGAAGACCAACGCTTTGACCTGGACGTGGCCGAGATCGCTGAAGTTTGGCGCCGGGGCAGTGTGGTCACTTCCTGGCTGCTGGACCTGACTGCCGACGCCCTGGTGGCCGATCCGCAACTGGCCCAGTTCAGTGGCTCGGTGTCCGACAGCGGTGAAGGCCGCTGGACCATCGATGCCGCCGTGGAGCAGGCCGTGCCGGTACCGGTGCTTTCCAGCGCGTTGTTCGCCCGTTTCCGCTCGCGCCAGCAGCAAGGCACCTATGGCGACAAGATCCTCTCGGCCATGCGCCTGGGCTTTGGCGGTCACGTCGAGAAAGGCAAATGACGCCACAACGCATACCTGCCGCGCCGCCTTGCACGCTGTTCCTGTTCGGCGCCAATGGCGATCTGGTCAAGCGCCTGCTGATGCCGGCGCTGTACAACCTCAGTCGCGATGGCCTGTTGGACCGCAACCTGCGCATCGTCGGCGTCGACCACAATCCGGCCACGGCCGAGGCGTTCGCCGAGCGCCTGCATGCCTTCATGGTCGAGCGCGACAAGGGCGGGGAGGGCAGCAACAAGTGCCTGGACGACAAGGTCTGGGCTCGCCTTGCCAAGCGTCTGGACTACCAGACCGGTGACTTCCTGAGCCCGGCCACCTACGAGGCCATCGGCAGGCGCATCGACAAGACTGCCCATGGCAATGCCATCTTCTACCTGGCCACCTCGCCGCGCTTCTTCCCGGAAGTGGCGCAGCGCCTGGGCGATGCCGGCCTGCTCGATGAGTCCGGCGGCGGTTTTCGCCGGGTGGTGGTGGAAAAGCCCTTCGGCACCGACCTTGCCAGCGCCGAGGCCCTCAATGCCTGTTTGCTGGGGGTGATGAGCGAGCGGCAGATCTACCGGATCGACCATTACCTGGGCAAAGAGACGGTGCAGAACATCCTGGTCAGCCGGTTCTCCAACGGGCTGTTCGAGTCGTTCTGGAACAACCATTACATCGACCACGTGCAGATCACCGCCGCCGAGACCGTCGGTGTCGAGACCCGTGGCGCCTTCTACGACAACACCGGCGCACTGCGCGACATGGTCCCCAATCACCTGTTCCAACTGCTGGCCATGGTCGCCATGGAACCACCGGCCGCCTTTGCCGCCGACGCCGTGCGCAGCGAGAAGGCCAAGGTGATCGGCGCCATCCGACCCTGGTCGCAGAAGATGGCGCTCAAGCACTCCGTGCGCGGCCAGTATGTGGCCGGCAAGCAGGGGCGCAAGCGCCTGGCCGGGTATCGCCAGGAGCCGAACGTCAGCCCTGATAGCCGCACCGAAACCTATGTCGCCCTCAAGGTGATGATCGACAACTGGCGCTGGGCCGGCGTGCCGTTCTACCTGCGCACCGGCAAGCGCATGAGCGTGCGTGACACCGAGATCGCCATCTGCTTCAAGCCCGCGCCTTATGCGCAGTTCCGCGAGTCGGAGCTGGAGCGACCCAAGCCCAACTACCTGAAAATCCAGATCCAGCCCAACGAAGGCATGTGGTTCGACCTGCAGGCCAAGCGGCCTGGGCCTGAGCTGGTGATGGAAAACGTCGAGCTCGGTTTTGCCTACAAGGACTTCTTCAAGATGACCCCGGCCACCGGCTACGAAACCTTGATTTACGACTGCCTCACCGGCGACCAGACCCTGTTCCAGCGCGCCGACAACATCGAGAACGGCTGGCGCGCGGTACAGCCGTTCCTGGATGCCTGGGCCAGCGGTGGAGAGGTGCATGAATACCCCGCCGGCGAAGACGGCCCCGAGGCGGGCGACGAGCTGCTCACGCGTGACAAACGGGAGTGGCACACCTTGGGATGAAGGGGCGCAAAGCGCCCCAGACCGACAGTCTTACAGAGGAGCCCTCATGCCAGCCCCGATCGAAGACTACGCCCTGCTCGGCAACTGCCGCAGCGCTGCCCTGGTCAGCCGAGATGGCTCCTTGGACTGGCTGTGCGTTCCGCGTTTCGATGCCCCGGCGGTGTTCGCCGCGCTGCTGGGCAACGAAGAAAATGGCCGCTGGCGCCTGGCACCCAGCGACCCGGTCGAAACCGTCAGCCGGCGCTACCTCGATGACACCCTGGTGCTCGAAACCATCTACACCACCGCCAGTGGCCGGGCCCGCGTCATCGACTGCATGCCCCTGGGCGAACACAACGCCGTGGTCCGCATCGTCGAAGGCCTGGCCGGCGAAACCGCCTTCGAGATGGACCTGGTGTTGCGTTTCGACTATGGGCGCAGCGTCCCGTGGGTGGAGAGGCTCGATCCGTGCACCCTCAGCGCGGTCGCCGGCCCCGACCGGATGATCCTGCGCAGCACGGAGCCGGTGCACTCGCGCGACTACCACAGCGTCAGCCGATTCCGTGTCCTGGCTGGCCAGCGCCAGGTGTTCAGCCTGCGCCATCAACTCTCGCATCTGCCGCCACAACCGGCCTTCGACGTCGAGCAAGCCCTGGAAAAGACCATTACCCAATGGCAAGCCTTCGCCGCCCGTTGCCCGGATGTCGGCCCTTGGACGCCCTTGGTCCGCCGTTCCTTGCTCACCCTCAAGGCCCTGACCTACGCACCCACCGGCGGCATGGTCGCCGCCGCGACCACTTCGTTGCCTGAGCGCGTGGGCGGCGAGCGCAACTGGGACTACCGCTATTGCTGGCTGCGCGATGCCACCATGACGCTGCTGGCGCTGATGAACCTCGGCTACTTCGACGAAGCCCAGGCCTGGCGTGAATGGCTGCTGCGCTCGGTGGCCGGTAACCCCGAGCAGATGCAGATCATGTACGGCCTGGCCGGTGAGCGCGACCTGCAGGAGTTCACCCTGCCGTGGCTGAGCGGCTACGAGCACTCCCGCCCCGTGCGCATCGGCAACGCTGCCTCGGCGCAACTGCAACTGGACATCTATGGCGAACTCGCCGACGCCATGACCCAGGCGATCCGCGGTGGCCTGCCCCGGCACCCGCGCAGCTCGGCCATTGCCCGCGCGATCCTGCCGTACCTGGAGCGCATCTGGCGCGAGCCGGACGAAGGCATCTGGGAAGTGCGCGGCGGGCGTCAGCACTTCGTGCACTCCAAGGTCATGGCCTGGGTCGCCTTCGACCGCGCCGCAAGCCTGGCTGAAACCACCGAGGAAGACCGCGAGCGCGGCCGGCACTACCGGCAAGTGGCCGACCAGATCCATCGCGAAGTCTGCGGCCAAGGGCTCGACCCCACGGGCCAATACTTCGTCCAGGCCTATGGCTCCCGGGAGATGGACGCAAGCCTGTTGCAGATCGCCTTGACCGGCTTCCTGCCCGCGGACGATCCGCGATTCCTACGTACCCTGGCCCAGATCGAAAAACGCCTGCTGCGCAATGGCTTGCTGCTGCGCTATGACAGCGACCGCTGCAGCGACGGCCTGACGCCGGGGGAGGGGACGTTCCTGGTGTGTTCGTTCTGGCTGGCGGACGTGTATGTACTGCTCGGTCGGCAGCAAGAGGCCCAGGCGTTGTATGAACAGTTGGTGGGGCTCTGCAATGACGTGGGCCTGCTGGCCGAGCAATACGACCCGGTGGGCAAGCGGATGCTGGGGAACTTCCCCCAGGCGTTCAGCCATATCGGGATCATCAATACGGCGTTGAATCTGCATCGGGCGCAGTGTCCGGTGCGTGATCGGGCAGGCACAATGTAGAGCTGATCAGTAGGCACTGATGTAGGTTGCGCAATAGTGATCGTGCAACCTGCCACGAGTTATTCAAACGGCGTTTTCTTCATCGCCGGAATTAATCGTTTTCTTTATTGCTCGGGCCAAGCCTTTCGGTGAGTTTCTCGATAGGCTTGGCCGAAACAATCATCAATCGTGATGCTTGTGCTTCTTGTGCTTGTGTTTCTTGCCGGAGTTGTGGCTGCTGTGGTGGTGATCGTCATCGGCCATGCTGTTGCCGATTGCGCTGCCCGCCGCGCCGCCCAGGCCGGCACCGATGGCGCCACCGGTGGAACCGCCGACCTTGTTGCCCAGCACCTGGCCGCCGGCTGCGCCCAGGCCGCCGCCGATGGCGGCTTCGGTTTTCTTGCCGTCTTTGGCCGACACCGCACCACCTGCCGCGCCGCCGACACCGGCGCCGATCGCGGCGCCTGTGCTACCACCGATGGCCTGACCGACCACACTCCCCAGTGCACCGCCGACACCGCCGCCAACAGCGGTGTTGGTGGTTTCGCCAGCGATGGCGTACGAGCTGGCCATCAGGGTGAAGAGTGCGATTACAGGAAATGACTTGCGCATGTTTTACAGATCTCAGGATGAATCAAGAGTGCGAAGTCTGCGGCCCGGCGTGGGCACGGTCAACGAAAAACCGATGGGCTCTGGACCCACGTCAAGCATTCGATGACAGACATGGCCGTTGGTCGGGGCGTTTCATGCCAGGCACCCATCGCGGGCCATGTGATAGCGGCGCAAATCCTGCGCCAGGATCAGGTTACCGCTGTAATGCGCCTGGGCCTCCTGGCGCACATCTTCGATCGACGGGCTGCGCTGC
The DNA here is from genome assembly GCF_048068075.1 of Pseudomonas sp. NY15354. Classification (NCBI taxonomy): domain Bacteria; kingdom Pseudomonadati; phylum Pseudomonadota; class Gammaproteobacteria; order Pseudomonadales; family Pseudomonadaceae; genus Pseudomonas; species Pseudomonas sp. NY15354. The sequence continues at coordinate 242,856 of NZ_JBLUPV010000005.1, read as the reverse complement.
GGGTTGGGCTGGTAGCGGGCGCTGAAGTGGGTGAGCACCAGGTTCTTCACGCCTGCCTGCTCGGCGAAGCGGGCGACTTCAGCGGCGGTGCTGTGGCCAAAGGTCATCTGGGTGCGCTCGATGATCGGCTGGGTGAAGGTCGCCTCGTGTACCAGTGCATCAGCGCCTCGGGCGACGCCTGCGAGCAGCGCGGGCGTATCGTTGTCGCCACAGACGATGATGCGCCGGGGCGGGCGGGACGGGCGCAGGTAGTCCTGGGGGGTGAGCTCGCGCCCGGCATGCGTGACCGGGTTGCCTTGGGCCAGCTCGCCCCACAGCGGGCCGCGGGGGATGCCATCGGCCTCCAGCCTTGGGATATCCAATCGTGGCTCGGGATTGATCTCGGTGAACACGTATCCATGGCTGGGCACGCGGTGCGACAGCTGCACGGTGCTCACCTGGATGTTGTCGTTACGCCAGGTGCCGAGGGTTTCGACTGCCAGCAGGCGCAGTTCGAAGCTCAGGTAGGTCTCGCTGACGGCGAGGCTCAGGCGCAGCCAGTCGTGCAATGCGGCGGGCATGATCAGGTCCAGGGGGTGGGTGCGGCCAGACATCCCGGCGCTGGCCAACAGGCCGGGCAGGCCGAAGCAGTGGTCGCCATGTACATGAGTGATGAACACGCCGCGCAGGTCGCGGATCGACAGCGACGTGTGCAGCAACTGGTGCTGGGTGGCTTCGCCGCAATCCACCAGGTACCAGTGGCTACCGGTGGCCTCGATGACGGCGGTACCGGTGACATTGCGCGCCTTGGTGGGCACACCGGCAGAGGTGCCCAGGAACTGCAGGTCCATTGACTGGCTCCTGTGGAGGGGTATCTGCATTGTCAGTGTGGGCCTTGTCGCGGGGCAAGCCTGCGGCTGGATGTGGGCGCAATTGTCTTGCTCCGTGGTGATCCCTTCGCGGGTAAACCCGCTCCCACAGGGATTGCGTCAGTAAGGTAATTTGAGCTTGTCCAGCCCCATGGAATCTCCCACAGGATTGGCGGTGATCCTTCATTTCTGGGTAGGCCCGCAGCCACAGGGTCAGCGGTGAACCTCCCCACAGGGATTGCGTCAGTAAGGCAATTTTGAGCTTATCCAGCACCATGGAATTTCCCACAGGATTGGCGGTGATCCTTCATTTCTGGGTAGGCCCGCAGCCACAGGGTCAGCGGTGAACCTCCCCACAGGGATTGCGTCAGTAAGGCAATTTGAGCTTGTCCAGCCCCATGGAATTTCCCACAGGATTGGCGGTGATCCTTCATTTCCCGGTAGGCCCGCAGCCACAGGGTCAGCGGTGAACCTTCCACAGGGATTGCGTCAGTAAGGCAATTTGAGCTTATCCAGCACCATGGAATCTCCCACAAGGCTGGCGGTGATCCTTCATTTCTGGATAGGCACGCAGCCACAGGGTCAGCGGTGAACCTCCCACAGGGATTGCGTCAGAAAGGCAATTTGAGCTTATCCAGCCCCATGGAATCTCCCACAGGGTTGGCGGTGATCCTTCATTTCTGGATAGGCACGCAGCCACAGGGGCAGCGGTGAACCTCCCCACAGGGATTGCGTCAGTAAGGCAATTTGAGCTTGTCCAGCCCCATGGAATCTCCCACAGGGTTGGCGGTGATCCTTCATTTCTGGGTAGGCCAGCAGCCACAGGGTCAGCGGTGAACCTCCCACAGGGATTGCGTCAGTAAGGTAATTTGAGCTTGTCCAGCCCCATGGAATTTCCCACAGGATTGGCAGTGATCCTTCATTTCCCGGTAGGCCCGCAGCCACAGGGTTAGCGGTGAACCTTGTGGGAGCGGGTTTACCCGCGAATGCGTCAGTACGGCCAGCCTCCATTGCTGGGCAGGCCCTCTCTCACAGGCACCGGAGTATGTTTTACGCGCAACATAGAACCTGTGGGTTTGCTCGTGAGAGAGGGCGCTGCGCCTCCCGTGGGTTTCAACCCAACACTTTCCCAGCCACCTCATCGACCGCCGTCTTGGTGATGGCTACGATGCGCTCGGCATCCTGCTTGTCCAGCACCAGTGGTGGCGCGAAGCCGAGGATGTCGCCGTGGGGCATGGCCCGGGCGATCATGCCGCGCTCCAGGCACGCCGCCGAAACCTGCGGCCCGACCTTCAGGGCGGGGTCGAAGGCGGTGCGGGCTTCGCGGTCGGCCATGAACTCCACCGCGCAGAGCATGCCGTCGCCGCGCACTTCGCCCACCAGCGGATGCCCTTCGAGGGTCTCGCGCATGCGTTGGTTGAGGTAAGCGCCCACCACTTCGGCGTTGCCGGTCAGGTTCTCTCGCTCGAGGATGTCGAGGTTGGCCAGCGCCGCGGCCGCGCAGATCGGGTGACCGGAATAGGTCCAACCGTGGCCCATGGGGCCGGCCTTGCGCGAACCTTCCTCAATCACGCTCCACACTTTCTCACCGACGATCACCGCCGACAGTGGCGCATAGGCGCTGGTCAGGCCTTTGGCGGTGGTGATCAGGTCCGGGCGGATGCCGTAGCGCTGGCTGCCCATCTTCGAGCCCAGGCGGCCGAAGGCGCAGACGACTTCGTCGGCGATCAGCAGCACGTCGTAGCGGTCCAGCACGGCCTGGATCGCTGCCCAGTAACCCTTGGGCGGAACGATGATGCCGCCGGTGCCCATCAGCGGCTCGCCGATAAAGGCCGCCACGGTCTCTGGGCCTTCGGCGAGGATCAGTTTCTCCAGCTCATCGGCGCAGTACTGCACGAAGGCCTGCTCGTCCATGCCGGCCGGGGCCTTGCGGTACCAGTGCGGGCAGACGGTGTGCCTGACGCCTTCGACCGGCAGGTCGAAGTGCTGATGGAAGCTGGGCAAGCCAGTGAGGCTGCCGGTCATGATGCCCGAGCCGTGATAGCCGCGATCGCGGGAGATGATTTTTTTCTTGTTCGGGCGCCCGAGGATGTTGTTGTAGTAGCGCACCAGCTTGACCTGAGTCTCGTTGGCGTCGGAGCCGGAGAGGCCGTAGTAGACCTTCTTCATGCCCGTCGGTGCCCAGTCGATGATGCGGCTGGAGAGTTCGATGATGGCCTCGGTCGAGTGGCCCACATACGTGTGGTAGTACGCCAGCTCCTTGGCCTGGCGGTGGATTGCGTCGGCCACCTCGGTGCGCCCGTAGCCGATGTTCACGCAGTACAGGCCGGCGAAGGCATCGATCAGCTCGCGCCCCTCGTGGTCGCGCAGGCGAATGCCTTCGGCACCGGTGATGATCCGTCCCTTGAGCGCGCCACTGGCATGGTCATGGGCGTGGGTCGAGGGGTGCATGAAGTGGGCGCGGTCTTGCTCGAACAGCTGGTTGTATTCTGGGTTCATGGCAAACACTCCTTAGAGTTGACCTTGGTGGTGCAGGCAAAAGTATTTGGTTTCGACAAAGGGCTCGAAGCCTTCGCTGCCGCCTTCGCGGCCCAGGCCCGAGGCCTTCATGCCGCCAAAGGGGATGGGGTGGCCGGTGAATTTCACGCCGTTGACCGCGACCATGGCGTGGTCCAGCCGGCGGATCAGCGGGTGCACCACGTCCAGGCGGTTGGAGCAGATGTACGCGGCCAGCCCGTATTCGGTGTCGTTGGCCATCTCGATGGCCTGCTCCAGGGTGTCGAAGGGCATGACGCCGGCAATCGGTGCGAAGTTTTCTTCCTGGTAGATGCGCATGCTTGGGGTCACGTCGGCCAGCACCGTGGGCTGATAGAACCAGCCGCCCAGGGCGTGGGTTTCACCGCCCACCAGGCGGCGGGCGCCCTGGGCGATGGCGTCTTCGACCCGTGCCACCGTGGCGTCGAACGCGCCTTGGTGCATCAGTGGGCCGACGTCGGCCGGGGTTTCCTGGCCGTCGACCATCGCCGGCCCCACCCGCAGCGCCCGCACGGCCTCGGCGAAGCGCGCCAGGAAGGCCTCGTACAACGGGCGCTGGACCATGATCCGGTTGGCGGCGCAGCAATCCTGCCCGGAGGTCTGGAATTTCGCGGCTACAGCCACCTTCACTGCCAGGTCCAGGTCGGCATCCGCGCAGACGATGAACGGGGCATTGCCGCCCAGCTCCAGGGCGACTTTCTTCACATCCTGCGCCGCCGCCTGCAGCACCAGCTTGCCGACCCGTGTGGAGCCGGTGAAGCTGACCGAGCGCACCCGTGGGTCGCGCACCAGCGTCTCCATGGTCATCTGCGGCTCGCCGATCACTACGTTGAACACCCCCGCTGGGAAGCCAGCCGCCTCGGCCAGCTCGGCCAGGGCCAGCGCCGAGTAGGGCGTCTCGTGGGCGGGTTTGACCACCACCGTGCAGCCGGCCGCCAGGGCGGCGGCGGCCTTGCGGGTGATCATCGCGCTGGGGAAGTTCCACGGGGTGAGCAGGGCGCACACACCCACCGGCTCCTTCACCGTGCCCAAGTCCGCGCCCGGGATGTGGCTGGGGATGGTCTGGCCATACAGGCGGCGCGCTTCTTCGGCGAACCAGGGGATGAAGCTGGCGGCATAGGTGATCTCACCGCGGGCTTCGGCCAGCGGTTTGCCTTGCTCCTGGCTGAGGATCCGGGCCAGGGCCTCCTGATGCTCCAGAATCAGCTCGCCCCAGCGGCGCAGCAGCGCCGCACGCTCTTCCAGGCGCAGCATGCGCCAGGGGTTGAAGGCGCGCTGGGCGGCGTCCACTGCGGCGACGATCTGTTCGTGGTCGAGCAGCGGTACATGGCCGAGGGTCTGGCGGTTGGCCGGATCGAGTACAGCGATGCTGTTGCCGCTAGTGCTGTGCAGCCATTGGCCGTCCACGTAGCACAGCGACTTGAATGGGTATTCGTCTGACATGATGTTCTCCCATACCTCTTGTTGTCGTAGCGTGCGCGCTGCCTAGGCCAGCACGTCGGCGATCACCGCCAGGGTGTCGCCGCATTGCACCAGCCCCGGAAAATGCCGGGCGGCCAGCAGGCCGTCGCGACGGGCGCGGTACTCCACCGGCGCGCTGCCGGTGCGGCGGATGTCGTGGATGCGGGCGATCACATCGCCTTGGCGGACCTGCTCGCCGAGGTCACGGCACATCTCCAGCAGGCCGTCATGCTCGCTGGCGATGAAGCAGTCGCCGTCGGGCATGTCGAGCATGATCGACGCGCCAGGCGTGACTTCACCCTCGAGGATGCCGGCGTGCACCAGCAGGTTGCGCACGCCGCGCTCGGCCAGGGCCACGCTGCGCGCCGTGGCGGTGCCGCCACCGCCCAGTTCGGTGGTGACGAACACCTTGCCCTGGGCTTCGGCGGCCGTGTCGTACATGGCCTGGGCATCGAGTTCGAGCATGCGCATGGCATAGGGTGCGGCGAACGCCCGCATGCCCGCTTCGCAGCGCGCCTGCTGGGCCTTGTCGGGCAGCACGTGGCAGGCGGCGAAGGGCAGAAAGTCCAGGGTGCGGCCACCGGAGTGAATGTCCAGCACCACATCGGCCAACGGCAGCAGGGTGCGCCGGAAGTAATCGGCGATCTTCTGCGTGACCGTTCCGTCAGGCTTGCCCGGGAAGCTGCGGTTGAGGTTGCCTTGATCGATCGGCGAGGTACGAGTGCCGGCATGAAACGCGGGGGTGTTCATGAACGGCACGATGATCACCCGGCCGCTGACCTCATCGGCGCGCAGTTGCTGGGCCAACTTGCTCAGCGCCACGGGCCCTTCGTATTCGTCGCCATGGTTGCCGCCGGTGAGCAGCGCGGTCGGGCCGTCGCCGTGCTTGATCACGGTGATCGGGATCATCACCGCGCCCCAGGCCGAGTCGTCGCGCGAATGGGGCAGCTTGAGAAAGCCGTGCTGCACACCATCGCGGGTGAAGTCCACTGTGCTGCTGATCGGGTTGGCCACTTCGGTGTCTGTGAAGGCGTTCATGGCATCAGTCCTTGACGAAGAGCTGGCGTGGCACGTCGCACAGGGTCTGGACCCCGGTCTCGGTGATCAGGATGCTTTCGGTGATCTCCAGGCCCCAGTCGTCCATCCACAGCCCCGGCATGAAGTGGAAGGTCATGCCCGGTTGCAGCACGCTGGTGTCGCTCGGGCGCAGGCTCATGGTGCGCTCGCCCCAATCCGGCGGATAACTGATGCCGATCGGGTAGCCGCAACGGCTGTCCTTGTGGATGCCGAACTTCTCCAGCACCTTGAAGAAGGCCCGGGCGATGTCGCCGGTGGTGTTGCCGGGGCGGGCGGCTTCAAGGCCGGCGGCGATGCCCTCGACCACGGCCTTTTCGCCGTCGAGAAAGTGCTGTGGCGGTTTGCCCAGGTACACCGTGCGTGACAGTGGGCAGTGGTAGCGCTTGTAGCAGCCGGCGATCTCGAAGAAGGTGCCCGCGCCCTGGGTGAAGGGGGAGTCGTCCCAGGTCAGGTGCGGGGCGCTGGCGTCGGCGCCGGTCGGCAGCAGGGGCACGATGGCCGGGTAATCCCCGCCATGGCCGTCCACGCCAAGAATGCCGCTGCTGTAGATCTCGGCCACCAGCTCGTTCTTGCGCATGCCCGGTTCGATGCGTTCGAGGATGCGCGCGTGCATCTTCTCGACGATACGGGCGGCGATGCGCATGTACTCGATTTCCTGCGGGGACTTCACCGCCCGCTGCCAGTTGACCAACCCGGCGGCATCGCTGAAGGTCGCCTGGGGTAAATGGCGGCACAGGGCCTGGTAGGCGGCGGCGCTGAAGTAGTAGTTGTCCATCTCCACGCCGATGCGCAGAGCGCCCCAGCCCTTGGCCAGGATCACCTCCTGGCACAGGTAGTCCATCGGGTGACGCTCGCGCGACTGCACGTAGATGTCCGGGTAGCCGACGATGTTGTCGTGGCCCATGAACACCGTGCGCTTGGCGCCGTTGGCGTCCTGGCCGCGGCCGAACCAGATCGGTTCGCCGTCCAGTGCCAGCAACACGCACTGGTGCACGTAGAACGACCAACCGTCATAGCCGGTGAGCCAGGCCATGTTCGACGGATCGGTGACCAGCAACAGTTCCAGGCCCTGCGCCTGCATGGCGACGCGGGTCTTGGCCAGGCGCTGGGCGTACTCCTGCCGGCTGAACGGCAGGTTGACCACTGACTGAGACATTGCAATGCCCTCTGATGAGTGGGGTGGGTTCAGCTGTTGAATGCCAGGCCTTTGCCTGCGGCGCGTGCGCGCTCGAAGGCGAGGTTGGCGATGGCGGTGTCCTGGGCGCCGGTGCCGGTCAGGTCGCACAGGGTGATTTGGTCGGCACGGGTGCGGCCGGGTTGTTGCCCGGCGATGACCTGGCCGAGTTCGCAGAAGCGGCTCTCGTCTTTCACCACCCCGGCGCGCAGGGCGTGGTGCAGCTCGCCGAGCAGACGGGTCTGGCCAAGGCGGTCGGCGACGTAGCGCTCGACCTGCGCGAGTACTTGGGGGGCAATCTCGTTCTTGTGCTCGGCGTCCGAGCCCATGGCGGTGATGTGCAGGCCCGGTTGCAGGTGCTTGGGGTGGATCAATGGCTCGCGGCTGGGCGTGCAGGTGACGGCGATGTCCGCCCCCTGCATGACTTGGTCGACGCTGTCGCAGACCATGATCTTCAACTGGCCGTCACGGCCCAGGTCATCGCCCAGCGCGGCGGCCTTGGCCGCATCGCGTGCCCACAGCTGCACCCGCTCGATCGGTCGTACCAGGCGCAGCGCCTGCAATTGCAGGCGGGCCTGTTCGCCGCTGCCGATCAGGGCCACGCAGCGGCTGTCTTCGCGGGCCAGCCAGCGCGCCGCCACCGCGCCGGCGGCAGCCGTGCGCACGGCGGTGAGGTAGCCGTTGTCCAGCAACAGCGCATCGAGCAGGCCGGTGCGGGCCGAGAGCAGCATCATCATGCCGTTGAGGCTGGGCAGGCCGAGGCTGGGGTTGTCGAAGAACCCCGGGCTGACCTTGATCGCGAAGCGCTCGATGCCCGGCAGGTAGGCGGTTTTCACGTCCACCTCGCCGTTGTGCTCGGGCACGTCCAGCCGCAGGATCGGCGGCATGGCCACTTGGGCCGTGGCCAGCAGGGCGAATGCCTGCTCGACGGTATCGACCGCGGCGTGGTCGAGGGTGATGCAATCTCGCAGGTCGGCTTCGTTGAGCAAGGTAATGGCCGGCATCGGTGAACCTCCAGTGAGCGAAAAGAAAGACCTCAGGCGTTGGCGCCGTTCATCACCCGCAGGTGCTGGGCGGTGTCGACATTGCGTCCGCTGACCACCACCACGATCGGTCCGCGGGCCGGTACCTGCCCCTCGAGCAGGGCGGCGATGCCTACCGCAGCGGCGCCTTCGAGCACCAGGCGTTCCTGCTGGTAGGCGTGGCGCAGGCCATTGGCGATGGCGGTTTCGTCGAGCAGGTGGACGTGATCGAGCAGGCGTTGGGTGAGGGCGAAGGTGTGGCGGTTGTCCAGGCCGATGCCGCCGCCGAGTGAGTCGGCCAGGGTCGGCCGTTCTTCCACCTCGACCGGGTGCCCGGCCTGCAGGCTGGCGTGCATGGCAGCGCCGCGACGCATGCTGATGCCATGGGTGGTGATGGTCGGGTTGATGCTCTTGACGGCCAAGGCGACGCCGGCGAACAGGCCGCCACCGGAGAGCGGGATCAGCACCTGGCTGACCTCGGGCAGTTGTTCGAGAATCTCCAACCCCAAGGTACCTTGGCCGGCGATCACCGCCGGATGGTCGAACGGCGGGATCAATGTCGCACCTTGCTCCTGAGCATGGCGCAGGGCGGCGTGCTGGGCGTCGTCCTGGGACTGGCCGACGATGCACACTTCGGCGCCCAGGTCGCGGATGGCCTGGACCTTGTTGGCAGGCACCAGATGGGACAGGTAGACGGTCGCCGGTACGCCCAGTTGCGAGGCGGCGTAGGCCAGTGCCCGGCCATGGTTGCCGGTGGAGGCGGTCACTACCCCGAGGGCCTGTTGTGCCTCAGTCAGGCAGGCGATCGCGTTGCTGGCGCCGCGCAGCTTGAAACTGCCAGTGAGCTGCTGGGACTCGAGCTTGAGGTAGACCGGCACGCCAACGTGGCGGCTCAGGGCAGGGGAGTGCTCAAGCGGTGTGCGGCGCACGCGCCCTTGGATGCGTTGATGGGCAAGGTAGATAGCGTGAAGTGAAAGCGCTGACATGACCGTATCCCAACGAGTGACCGTGTGTTGGGCGGAGTCTAAGAGCGGCAAATTGTCGTGATGAATGTACTAGGTCAATTTGCTGGACATTTTTTTGGGCCCCGGTCGAGGCTGCGGTCGCACCACCCTGTGGGCGGGTTTATCGAGTTGTCGAACCGCCGCGAAGCAGACTCCGTGGTGGATGGCACCGGCTTTGCCGGTGCTCGCGGGTGAACCCGCTCCCACCAGGAGCGCGTGTTATCGGTATGAGTGGGATTAGCGGCCCCGATTCAGAGTTCGTGGATCTGCGGGTACTGCCCGAACAGCTCATGCATGTCGGCCAGGGCCTGGCGCATCTTGGTGTCCGAGCACTCGGCCCCGACACACAACCTGACCGCCCGTGGTCGCGGCGTACCGCGCACCAGGAACGGCTCCGGCGGTGTCACGGCGATATGCCGGCGGCGCAGGGCCCTGACCAGGCTGTCGACTTCCCAGTGCGCGGGGATTCCCAGCCAAGCCCCCAGCGCTTGCGCCGGATTGCCCAGCAGGTAGGCGCCCAGGTGTTCGCGCACCATCGCCTGGCGGGCGCTGATCAGCTTGCGCTGCAACTCGGCCAGGTGCGCCGCACGGCCGTCGTTGATCCAGCGGGTGGCGATCTCCGCCACCAGCGGGGTGGCCATCCAACTGTTGACCCGCAGGATGCTCTCGGTCCGCAACGCCAGGCGCTTGGGCATCGCCAGGTAGCCAACCCGCAGCCCGGTGAGCACCGACTTGGTCATGCTGGTGCAATAGAACGACAGCTCCGGCGCGTAGTGGCTGATCGGGCGCGCATGCCGCTCGCCCAGCAGCGGGCCGTACACATCGTCCTCGATGATGTGCACGCCAAAGCGCCGGGCGATGGCGGCGATCTCCCGGCGCCGGGCGTCGGGCATCAGGCTGGTGGTGGGGTTGTTGAGGTTGGGCGTGCACACCAGGGCCGTGACCCGCTCGTTGCTGCACAAGTCTTCGAAATGCTCCGGATCGATGCCGTCGCGGTCCATCTCCAGGCCCTTGAGGGTGAAGCCCAGCACTTGCGAGTTGCCAATCACGCCGTGGTCGGTCAGCCCTTCGCAGAGCACCACATCGTCGGGCCCGGCCAGCGACGCCAGGGCCAGGAAGATGCCATGGGCCGCTCCATTGGTGACCAGCACATCGTCGCGCTCCACGTTCATGCCGAGCCCGGCCAGCCAGCGCACCGCCGCCTCGCGGTGGCTCTGGAAACCGGCGATCGGGCGGTAGGCATGGATCCAGGGCTGGTCCTCCTCCAGGCTGAGCTCGGCGCAGGTGTCGCGCCAGATGCGCTCGTGCTCCTGGGTGTGCAGGATACGCGTGATGGAAAAGTCCACCAGGGTGCGCTCGGGCAGGTCGATGATGTCATCGGCCACCCGGTCGCTCATGCGCCGGCTGACGAAGCTGCCCCGGCCGATCTCGCAGCGCACCAGGCCCTGGCGTTCCAGCTCTTTGTAGGCATTGGTCACCGTCTGCACGCTGATCCCCAGGGCATCGGCGACCTGGCGCTGCGGCGGCAGGCGCTGGTCATGCACCAGCTCGCCGCGCTCGATCTCCCCGGCGATGGCCTGCACCAGCAGCTTGTACTTGGACTCGCCGATGCGCGCTGAGTCGAGGACGTTCTTCCAGTTCTTCATGGGTATCGCTTCGCTGACCGGGACTGCGCACAGCATCGCCCGGGCAGGATCTTCGGGCAATTGTCCTAGTGCAATCCCATCGGCTTCGGGGCTTTTGTATGCTCCGGCCCAAGGTCGACACCCGCAAGCAAACAAGACTACGTCGGCCCGCCGGAACGCTCGGGCTGTGCACCGATCGAACGACACACCCGGCCTTCGCTGTTTTGCTCCACTGCCTCCTAAACACAGAGCCGTCGCCGACGGTTTGATAACAAAACAGGAGATTCATTGATGAGCCAGCCTTCCCCCAACGCAGTCTCTCCCTTCAAACGCCTGCTGGTGGCCTGTGCGGCCATTGGTCTGGCGGCCAGCGCCCAGGCGACGACCCTGGACACCATCAAGGAAAACAGCCGTATCCGCATCGGCTACGCCAACGAAACCCCGTTCGCCTTCACCGAGACCGATGGTCGGGTCACGGGTGAGTCGCCGGAGATCGCCAAGGTCATCTTCCAGAAGATGGGCATCAAGCAAGTCGACGGCGTGCTGACCGAATGGGGCTCGCTGATCCCCGGTCTGCGAGCGGGGCGTTTCGATGTGATCGCCGCCGGCATGTACATCACGCCGGCGCGCTGCAAACAGGTGATCTTCACCGACCCGCAGTACGCCTTGCCCGACACCTTGCTGGTGGCCGCCGGTAACCCGAAAGGCCTGCACAGCTATGCCGACATCGCCAAGAACCCCGACGTGAAGCTGGCGATCATGGCGGGCACCGTCAACCTCGCCTACGCCCGGGAATCCGGGGTCAAGGACGAGCAGATCCTCCAGGTGCCCGACACCACGGCGCAGTTGCAGGCGGTGCGCGCCGGTCGCGCGGACGCCGCCGTGGGGACCCAACTGACCATGAAAGGCCTGGCGAAGAAGGGCGGCGACAAGGTCCAGGCCATCACCGACTTCACTGATGACCCAGCCCATACCGGCTACGGCGCCCTGGCGTTTCGCCCCGAGGACAAGGACCTGCGCGATGCGGTCAACGCCGAGCTCAAGCGCTGGCTGGGCAGCGAGGATCACCTCAAGACCGTGGCACCGTTCGGTTTCGACCGCTCCAACGTGACCGACAAGACCGCCGCCGAGCTCTGTGCCCAGCAATGAATCGAGGTGGCATGGCACTTGCCATGCCGTTCCCTGCGTAATCCGATTATTCAGGTCGAACCATGGGTGAATTGATACCGCTGTTACTGCAAGGCGCCTGGATCACCATCCAGGTCACATTCTTCGGCTCGCTGCTGGCCATCGTCGCTGCCATTCTCGCGGCCCTGGGCAGGCGCTCGTCCTGGCGACCCTTGAGCTGGTTCTGCGTGGCATACATCGAGCTGTTTCGCGGCACGTCGCTGCTGGTGCAGTTGTTCTGGCTGTTCTTCGTCCTGCCGCTGCCGCCGTTCAACCTGGAACTGAGCTCTTACACCGTGGCCATCGTCGGCCTGGGGCTGCACATCGGTGCCTATGGCGCTGAAGTGATGCGCGGGGCCATCGGCTCGGTGGCCAAAGGGCAATATGAAGCCTGCGTCGCCCTGAACATGCCGCCGGCCACACGCTTTCGCCGGATCATCCTGCCTCAGGCTCTACTGGCGGCGATCGCACCGGGCACCAACCTGTTGATCGAGTTGCTCAAGAACACCTCGCTGGTGTCGTTGATCACCTTGTCGGACCTGAGCTTTCGCGCCCGCCAGCTGGACCAGGCGACCTTCCAGACCCTGGAGATCTTCAGCCTGACCTTGCTGCTGTACTTCGTCCTGGCGCAGGTCATCAACTTCACCATGCGCGGCGTCGAACGGCGTCTGGGCCGTGGTCGCCTGCGGGGGAGCCTGTCATGAACGTCTGGGACTGGAACTACGTCGCGCAGATCCTGCCGCAGTTGCTGCAGGCTTCGCTCAAGACCCTGGGCATCACCTTGGTGGGCTTTCTGATCGCGATCGTCCTGGGGTTGTTCCTGGCCATCGGCCGGCGCAGTCGGCACATGGTCATCGCCTGGCCGGTGACCCTGTTGATCGAGTTCATCCGCAGCACGCCGCTGTTGATCCAGGTGTACTTCCTGTACTACGTGCTGCCCAACTATGGCGTGAACATGAGCGCGATGCAGGCGGGCATCCTGGGTATCGGCCTGCACTATGCCTGCTACCTCGCCGAGGTCTATCGCGGTGGCCTGGACGCCGTGCCGCGCAGCCAGTGGGAGGCGGTGGTGGCGCTGAACTTCGCGCCCTGGACGGCCTACCGCACGATCATTCTGCCCCAGGCGGTGCGGCCGATCCTGCCGCCTTTGGGCAACTACCTGATCGCCATGCTCAAGGACACCCCGGTGCTGTCCGCCATCACCGTGGTGGAAATCATGCAGCAGGCCAAGAACGTCGGCTCCGAAAGCTTCCGCTACCTGGAGCCGATCACCCTGGTTGGTCTGTTCTTCCTGGCCTTGAGCGTCGCTCTGGCCTATCTGGTTCGGCGCCTCGAAGTGCGCCTGGAGTTACGCTAATGATCGCGCCTGTCTCGAACCTCGCCACCCTCACCACCAGCCCTCTGCAACGGGATCACACCATGCCGGAACCGGCCATCGCCCAGCCGATCGTCGCCTTTCGCGACGTGACCAAGCGCTACGGCAACTTCACCGTGCTCGACGGCCTGAACCTGGAAGTCGCGCCCGGCGAAAAGGTGGCGATCATCGGCCCCAGCGGCTCGGGCAAGTCGACCTTGCTGCGGGTGCTCATGACCCTGGAGGGTATCGACCAGGGCATGATCGACGTGGACGGTGAGTCGCTGACCCACATGCCAGGGCGCAACGGCACCCTGGTGAGCGCCAGCGAACGCCATGTGCGCCGGGTACGTTCGAAGATCGGCATGGTGTTCCAGAGCTTCAACCTGTTCCCGCACATGAGTGCCTTGCAGAACGTCATCGAAGCGCCGGTGCAGGTGCTCGGCATCAAGCCCGCCGAGGCCCGCGAGCGCGCCGCCGAATTACTGGAAATGGTCGGTCTGGGCAACAAGTTCGACCATTACCCTTCGCAGCTTTCCGGTGGTCAGCAACAGCGGGTGGCGATCGCCCGGGCCCTGGCCATGCGGCCCAAGGTGATGCTGTTCGACGAAGTGACCTCGGCGCTGGATCCGGAGCTGTGTGGTGAAGTGCTCAATGTCATCCGAAGGCTCGGCAGCGAGCACAACCTGACCATGCTCATGGTCACCCACCAGATGGGCTTTGCCCGCGAGTTCGCGGATCGGGTGTGTTTCTTCTACAAGGGGCAGATCCACGAACAGGGCGCGCCCGCACAGCTGTACGAGCACCCTCAGCAGGAGCGGACCCGCGCGTTCCTGAGCGCGGTCAGGGAAGCCAACTGAAGGCTATCCTGTGCCATTTTCCATGGCCCATTCGCGGCGCGGTGGAGCAGGGTAATCCGCTCTCACACGCACCGCGCAAGGTGGCTTCAGGTCTCTGTGGCCTGCGCCTCGGCATGGGTGCGTTTGACGGCGGATTTCTTTTCCTGGACGACGATGTAGAACTCCTCGCCATGCTTGACCGCGCCATACAGCACGGCCTTTTCGATCAGCTCGGTGCCACGCAGGTGACGCAGCATCATCGGATCCCGGCGCAGGTCGCGGTACAGCGCCAGGCACAGCAGCACCATCACGATCACGAACGGCAATGCCACGACGATGGTGAGGTTCTGCAGCCCGGTCAGGGCCTCGCCCGGGTTGGCCGGGTCACCGATCGCCAGCATGATCGCCGCCACCGTACCGGTCAGCGCGCCCCAGAAGATCACCGTGGCACGGGACGGCTCCGTGGTGCCGTGCTCCGACAGCGTGCCCATCACCAGGGAGGCGGCATCGGCGCCTGAGACGAAGAAGATGCCCACCAGGATCATGATCAGCACCGAGGTCACCGATGCCCACGGGTAGCTTTCCAGCAGCTCGTAGAGGGCGTGGTTGCTGTTCACGGCGCCATTGACCAGGGTGAACGTGCCTTCCTGCAGGGCGTCGATACCGGCGCCACCGAAGATGGTGAACCAGATCAGGCTCACCAGGCTCGGCACCAGCAACACACCGGTGACGAACTGGCGAATGGTGCGTCCGCGGCTGATGCGCGCGATGAACATGCCGACGAAGGGCGTCCAGGAGATCCACCAGGCCCAGTAGAACACGGTCCAGCCGGCCAGCCAGTTGTCCATCTGTTCGCCACCGCTGGCGCTGGTGCGCGCCATCATTTCAGGCAGCATCTTGATGTACACGCCGATCGAGGTCGGCAGCAGGTTGAGCATCAGCAGCGTCGGCCCGACCATGAAAGTGAACAGCGCCAGCACCAGGGCCAGCACCATGTTGGTGTTGGACAGCCACTGGATGCCCTTGCCGATGCCAGACACCGCCGAGGCGACGAAGGCCACAGTCAGCAGGGTGATGATCGAGATGTAGAAGATCTTGCCCGGGTGCTCGATCCAGCCGTTGTACTCCAGACCGCCCGCGATCTGCAGAGCGCCCAGGCCCAGAGAGGCGGCGGAGCCGAACAGGGTGGCGAAGATCGCCATCATGTCGATCACGCGGCCGATGGGGCCGTTGGCGTGGCGGCCGATCAGCGGCCGGAACGCCGTGGAAATCAGCTGCGAGCGCCCGCGGCGGAAGGTGCCGTAGGCGATGACCAGGCCGACGATGGCGTACATGGCCCAGGGGTGCAGCGTCCAGTGGAACAAGGTGGTCGCCATGGCCACCTGCATCGCCTCGCTGGTCTGTGCGGTGGCGGTTCCCGGAGGCGGGGAAACATAGTGCGACAGGGGTTCGGCAACGCCGAAGAACATAAGCCCGATGCCCATGCCGGCGCTGAACATCATCGCCACCCAGGACACGGTACGAAACTCGGGCGCTTCGCCATCCCGCCCCAGCGGGACCTTGCCGTAGCGGCTTGCGGCCAGCCACAGCACGAACACCACGAACAAGGTCGAGGTGAGGACGAAGAACCAGCCGAAATGGACGATGACCCAGGACTGGGCCGTGGAGGCGCTTTGGGCGAGGCTCGCCTGGCTGACGAAGCCCCAGATGACGAATGCGATTGCGAGGATGCTGGTGATGCCGAAGACAATCCAGTCGATCTTGCCTTCGAGGTGACGATCTTTTTTTGCTTCTTCGGTTTGCGAAGGATCTGTCACGCCAAGGGCGAGTGTTTCAACGTTCTCTTCCTTTGCCATGTGTCGTTATGCCCCTTTGTGGGTGCCTGGCCGCTGCAGGTTTGTTGTTGTTGTGCTTGCCGCTGTGCGACGACGTGCAACCCGAGGTCAGGCCGAGCCGCCAAGGCGCGATTATCCTGCCGAAAAAAGGGGGCTTCCTATTCCCAGACCGTCCTGTCGCGTCCTCGAAACGACCCCCGCTGGGGCCCCGGCGCCGCTTCGCGCGCATCTCGCTGTCTGGATTTTCAGACGGCCTGTCGATTTCGCCCGGCGCCGTTCGACCATGGGGTAGGGAAGGCATACAGGCCTTTCAATGACTGGAGAACCGATCCATGCGCAAGCTCATCGTCGCGGCTTTCATCTCCCTCGATGGCGTCATGCAGGCCCCGGGCGGGCCGAACGAGGATACTCATGGCGGGTTTCGTTACGGCGGCTGGGTGGTGCCCTATGCCGATGAAGCGTCTGGCCAGGCCATGCAGGTGCTGTTCTCACGGCCGTTCGAATTGCTGCTGGGGCGGCGCACCTACGAGATCTTTGCCGGGTACTGGCCACACGTGAATGCAGGGCATCCGATTGCCGACCTGTTCAATGCGGTGCCCAAGCATGTGGCCACCCATTACCCCGAGACGCTCGCCTGGCAGAACAGCCATGGGCTGGGGAATGACGTGGTGGAGGCGGTCAAGGCGCTCAAACGCCAGGACGGTGCCGATCTGTTGACCCAGGGCAGTGGCGAACTGGTGCGCCAGTTGCTGGCTGCGGGGTTGGTGGATGAATTGCGCTTGATGATGCACCCCATCCTGCTCGGCACCGGCAAGCGGCTGTTCGGTGACGATGCGCAGCCGGCGGCCTTCAAGCTGGCGAACTCGACCAGTACGCCAGCGGGGGTGGTGATCGCCCATTACGTGCGCGAGGGTGAAGTGCGCACGGGGACGTTCGAGAACGTGTGCTAGTCAGGGGCGAGTCCAGTGGGCATTGCCCTGCACCGTATCGCCTGCTTCGCGGCGGTTCGACGCCTCGATAAACCCGCCCCACAAGGCCGGTGATTACCTGAAGGAATGGTTTTCCCCAGCAGACGGTGACCCCTGTGGGAGCGGGTTTACCCGCGAAAGGGCCGGGGCAGTCGATGCAAGATGACTGCCCCGGTGATGACCTGGTTCCCACAAGGCCGGTGATTACCTGAAGGAATGGTTTTCCCCAGCAGACGGTGACCCCTGTGGGAGCGGGTTTACCCGCGAAAGGGCCGGGGCAGTCGATGCAAGATGACCGCCCTGGCGATGACCTGGCTCAGAGCCAGTAGGTCACCGCCCACCAGCCCAGTCCGCCCATGACCACGGTATAAGGCAAGGCCATCCACACCATGCGCCCATAGGACAACCGCACCAGCGGCGCGATCGCCGAGGTCAGCAGGAACAGGAACGCCGCCTGCCCATTGGGCGTGGCCACGCTGGGCAGGTTGGTGCCGGTATTGATCGCCACCGCCAGGGTCTCGAAATGCTCGCGGCTCATGGCACCGTTGAGAAACGCCTGTTTCACCTCGGTGATGTAGATCGTGGCGACGAACACGTTGTCGCTGATCGCCGACAGCAAGCCATTGGCCAGGTACAGCATGCCCGGCTGCTGGTCCGCCGGCAGGGCCAGGACCCACGTGATCAACGGGCTGAACAACTGCTGCTGATGAATCACCGCGACCACCGCGAAAAACACCACCAGCAGCGCGGTGAACGGCATGGCGTCCTGGAACGCGCGACCCAGGCGATGCTCGTCGGTGATACCGGTGAAGGCGGTGATCAGCACGATCACCAACAGGCCGATCAACCCGACTTCGGCGATGTGCAGGCCCAGACAGACGATCAGGATCAGCGCGGCAAGGCCCTGCACCAGCAAGGCGGCGCGCTGGGCCGGGGTACGTGCGGCATCGTCCTCGGCCGCGTAGCCGGCCAGCACCTGGCGCACGCGCTCCGGCATCAGGGTGCCGTAACCGAACAAGCGCAGCTTTTCCAGCAACACGCAGGTCACCAGGCCTGCCGCCAGCACCGGCATCGACACCGGCGCCACCTTGTGGAAGAAGTCGGCGAAGTGCCAGCCCATTTCGTGGCCGATCAACAGGTTCTGCGGCTCGCCCACCAAGGTGCACACACCGCCCAGCGCAGTGCCCACTGCGCCATGCATCAGCAGGCTGCGCAAGAAGGCGCGGAACTGATCCAGGTCCTCACGGTGCAATTGCGGCACTTGGTTGTCGCTGTCGAGCTCGGATTCCTCGCGCGGGTTGGCGCCGGAGGCGACGCGGTGGTAGACCGCATAGAAACCCACCGCCGCGCTGATGATCACCGCCGTGACGGTCAACGCATCGAGAAACGCCGAAAGAAACGCCGAAAGCACGCAGAACAGCAGCGCCAGGATGGCTTTCGAGCGCACGCCCAAAAGGATCTTGGAGAACAGGAACAGCAGCAGTTCCTTCATGAAGTGAATGCCGGCGACCATGAACATCAGCAGCAGGATCACCGGAAAGTTGTGCTGCAGCTCTTCGTACAGGGCCTGGGGCGTGGTCATCTCCAGCAACAGTGCCTCGATCAGCAGCAAGCCGCCAGGCATCAATGGATAGCACTTGAGCGCCATCCCCAGGGTGAAGATGAACTCGATCACCAGCACCCAGCCGGTGACGACCGGGCCGAGGGTTGCCAGCAGCAAGGGGTTGAGCACGAGGAACAGGCAGATGACGGCCTTGTACCAGAGCGGCGACTGGCCCAGGAAGTTGTGAGCGAGGGCGCCGGTCAGGGAACGGGACATGAATTTGTATCCTTTTGATTCAGCAGTGGCGCAAAGTGCCCGATGCAGGCGTCAGGTGCAAGGCGTTCAGTCCCGCTTTTGGCACAAGCACGGCCTTGAGGGTGCGATATAGTCCGGCGCGTGAACCTTTTACCTACAGGAGTACCGCCCGTGACCGAGTACCGCGCATTCAAGGTTGAACTGACCGATAACATCGCCCATGTGCAGATCAACCGCCCGGAAAAGCTCAACGCCATGAACGGTGACTTCTGGAAAGAAATCATCGACATCTTCCAGTGGGTCGACGACACCGATGCGGTACGCGTGGTGGTGCTCAGTGCTGCGGGCCAGCACTTCAGCGCAGGTATCGACCTGGCCATGCTGGCCCAGTTGGCCGGGCAGATGGGCAAGGACGTGGGCCGCAACGCGCGCCTGCTGCGGCGCACCATCCTCGGGCTGCAGGCCTCGTTCAATGCCGTGGACAACTGCCGCAAGCCGGTGCTGGCGGCGATCCAGGGCTATTGCCTGGGCGGCGCGATCGACCTGGTCTCGGCCTGTGACATGCGCTACTGCACTGCGGACGCGCAATTCTCGATCAAGGAAATCGACATGGGCATGGCCGCCGATGTCGGGACCTTGCAACGTTTGCCGCGTATCATCGGCGACGGTGTGATGCGCGAAATGGCCTACACCGGACGCCACGTCGCGGCGGACGAGGCCCAGCGTATCGGTCTGGTCAACCAGGTGTTCAACGACCAGGCCGCGCTGCTCGAAGGAGTCTTTGCCTTGGCAGCGCAAATCGCGCAAAAATCGCCGATTGCGGTGAGCGGTACCAAAGAGATGCTCAACTACATGCGTGACCATCGCATCGACGATGGCCTGGAGTACATCGCCACCTGGAACGCCGCCATGTTGCAGTCCGAAGACCTGCGGGTCGCCATGGCGGCCCACATGAGCAAACAGAAACCGACCTTCGCCGACTGACCGGGGCGGGGGACGCGCTTTTAAGGATCCCGAAATGTCAGCACGCTGGACTACCGCAGTACTCGACCCGCAGATCACCGGCGGCCTGGCCGTCGCCCGTGGCCCGGAAGGGTTCCTGATGGATGACAACGGCGCGCTGTTCCCCCGCGATTGGCTCAAGCGCCAGGACCTGGACGTGCTCTGCGAGCACGGCATCGGCCATCTGGACGGCCAGCCGGTGTTCCTGCTCGAGCTGCGTGGCAGCGCCGACGTGCCCGGCTGCAGCTGGCGCGGCCTGCGTCAGTTCATGCTCGAAGGTGACATGCTGACCTACACGGTTCTGGGCTATGCCGCGCAGATCGGCACCTGGGCCCGCGAGCATCGCTTCTGCGGCAGCTGCGGCCAGGCGATGACCCAGATCCGCTGGGAGCGGGCCATGTATTGCCAGCCGTGCGACCTACGCAGCTACCCGCGCATCTCGCCGAGCATGATCGTGCTGATCACCCGTGGGGATGAAGTGCTGCTGGCGCGCTCGCCGCGCTTCGTCACCGGCGTCTACAGCACCTTGGCCGGCTTTGCCGAGCCGGGCGAGTCTGCCGAGGACTGCCTGGTGCGCGAGGTGCGCGAAGAGGTGTCGGTGGAGGTGAAGAACATCCAATACGTGGGCAGCCAGTGCTGGCCTTTCCCGCACTCGATGATGCTGGGCTTCCATGCTGAATACGCGGGCGGTGAGATCGTCATGCAACCGGACGAGATCGAGGACGCCCAATGGTTCAACGTGCACGACCTGCCGCCGCTGCCTGCCGGGCGCTCCATCGCCCGTTACCTGATCGACCTTTATGTGGCGCGTCGCCTCGGCTTAGCCGACCCAGTGCTGCCACACTAGGCGCACGGTCAGCGCCAGCACCACGGCGATGAATACCGGGCGGATGAACTTGCTGCCGCCACTGATCGCCGTGCGTGCGCCGAAGAAGGCGCCGACCATCACCGACAGGCCCATGCACAGGCCGACGATGTAATCCACCTGCCCGGAAATGATGAACACCGTCAGTGCCGCGATGTTGCTGACGAAGTTCATGCTGCGCGCCACGCCGCTGGCGCGGACCAGGTCGATGGGGTAGAGCAGCAGCGTGCTGACCGTCCAGAACGCCCCGGTACCCGGGCCGGCCACGCCGTCATAGAAGCCCAGGCCAAAGCCCTGGGGGAACTGCCACTTCTTCTTGATCGGTACGTCGGCGTCCAACGGTGCCTTGGGCGTGCCGCCGAACAGCAGATAGACGCCACAGGCGAAGACGATCACCGGCAGCATCTTGTTCAGCCAATCGGCTGGCATGTAGTGGGCGGCCGCGGCCCCCAGCAGCGCGCCGACCAAGGTGCCGACCAAGGCCCGGCGCCACTGCGCGGGATGGAACAACTTGCGCCGGTAGTAAGTGAAGCTGGCGGTGGCCGAGCCGAAGGTGGAACTGAGCTTGTTGGTGCCCAGCACCAAGTGAGGTGGCATGCCGGCAGTGAGCAGCGCCGGGGTGGTGAGCAGACCGCCGCCACCGGCAATGGCGTCGATGAAACCGGCGACGAAGGCCACCAGGGCAAGGATCAGCAGGGTGAGCGGTTCTACGGTGAGTTCGAAGGGCATGGGGTTCTGGCAGGCTGGAAGGCGAGGTGCGGGTAAAAGGCCGCGCTACAGGCCGTACATGGTAATCCTCGGCGGGAGGGCGTACCAGTCGTGCCTTTGGGAGCAACTGTCTTGTCTCGATCTGCAGGCTTACGCTGGCGCTTGTGAGAGCGGGTTTACCCGCGAACACGGGCCAAGCCCGTGCCATCCACCGTGTTGTCTGCTTCGCGGGTAAACCCGCTCCCACCGGTTCTGCGGTGTTCTCACAATACCGCTGTGCCTGTGGGAACTGCGCCAGGGCTGGTATTTGCAGGGCTGAAAAGTGTCAAGGAATGCCAACCGAAGGAGATTCGAGCTTGTCCGGCACCATAGAATCTCCCACAAGGATCGCCGCAAGCGCTCAACGACATCCATGCCTGGCGCTAGACATAGTCGCGCAACCGATACCACGCCTTCGCAGCCGCCTCCAGGGGCGCGGCCATCAGCTCGCCGCCGGGGAAGCGGCCATTGTCGATGCCTTGGTACAGCCCCAGCAGGTCATCGTCGCCGAGGATCGCATCGCTCACCGCCCGGGCCGCAGCCAGGGTCGGCAGTACGCCATGCCCGGAGAAGCCTTGCAGCCAGTAGCGCTGGCCCTGGCGGCCGATGTCTGGGGTGCGCTGGATGCTGCAATCCAGATGACCGCCCCAGGCGTAGTCCAGACCCACTCCGGTGAGCTGCGGGAACACGCGCTCCAGGTAGGGGCGCGTGGCGCTGGCGACGTCCTTGGGGATGCCGCCGAGGTAGGTGCAGCCGCCGCCGAACAGCAGGCGATGGTCAGGCGTGAGGCGGAAGTAATCGGGGACGAACTGGTTGTCGATCACACAGCTGTTGCGCGGCAGTAGCGACTGGGCCAAGCCCGGGTCCAGGGGCGCTGTGGCGACCTGGTAGGAGCCGACTGGCAGCAAGCGGCGTGAAAGATCGCGGTCGAGGCGGTCGATGTAGGCGTTGCACGCCAGCACCAGCACCTGGCTGCGCACTTCGCCAAGGCCTGTGCGGGCGACGAAGCCGCTTGGGCTTTCGTGGTAGTCGAGCACCTGGCTTTGTTCGAAGATCCGTCCGCCAGCGGCTTCGATGGCGGCGGCCAGGCCCTGGGCCAGCTTGAGGGGATTGAGGTGAGCGCCGTTGGGGTCGTACAGGGCGGCCTGGTAGCGAGGGCTGTCGATCCAGTCGGGCAGTTCGTCGCGGGCGATCAGGCGCAGGCAGTCGTAGCCCCATTTCTGTTCGGCTTCGTGCTTGGCCTCTTCGAGTATCTTCACGCGGCGAGGCATCACCGCGGTCCACAGGCTGCCGACCCGGTAGTCCACGTCGAAGCCGTGGCGCCCAGGCAACTCGCGCATCTCTTCGGCGGCCCAGCGCATGCTGTCCCAGAGGCGGCGGGCGCGTTCCACACCCAGGGCCTTTTCCAGCGGCGGCATGTCGCAGGACCAGCCCAACAGCGCCTGGCCACCGTTGCGCCCGGAGGCGGCCCAGGCCACCCGGCTGGCCTCCAGCACGACCACACGTTTGCCGGCCAGGGCCAGGCGCAGTGCCGTATGCAAGCCGCTGAAGCCGGCGCCGATGATCAACACGTCGGTGTCCAAGGCGTCTTGCAGGGCAGGGCGCAGGGGGATGGCGGCGGGATAGGTCTGGGCGTAGTAGCTGGCAACGTGCTGGGCGGATTGCTTGAACATGCGGACCTTGTGAAATTTGTTGTTATTAATTTCATGAAAAAATAACAGAAAAAATTCACAGCGCCAGCCCCTTCATAGGTAAAGGCTTAACGGGAGCCTGAAAATGCCCTATATGATTCGGCTCCGATCATCTCGACCCGCGGAAATACCTCCATGCGCCGCCTGCCTTCCCTGACTGCCTTGCGCACGTTCGAATGCGCCGCCCGCCATGGCCATTTTGGTCGGGCCGCCGCTGAGCTGTGCGTGACCGACAGTGCGGTCAGCCACCAGATTCGCCAACTGGAAGACCAGCTTGGCGTGGCCTTGTTCGAACGGGCGGGCCGCCAGGTGCGTCCGACCACCGAGGCCGAGCGCCTGTTGCATCACCTGCAGCAGGCCTTTGAGCTGATCGGCAAGGCCTGTGACGAGCTGCGCGACCCTGCCTCCCAGGCTGTGCTGCGGGTCGCGGTCACCGCGGAGCTGGCGCAGAAATGGCTGGTCGCGCGGCTGTCCGACTTCAGCAGCCGATACCCGCACATCACCCTGCATCTGCACGAACAGCCCATCAATGCCGGTGCCCCGGCCCTGGATATCGACATCGCCATCACCTACGGCACCAGCGCGTTGGACGCCAGCACTCACTTCGTGCGCCCTTTGCCGCTGCTGCAGTTCTTTCCCGTGTGCAGCCCGGGCCTGTTCAACCAAGGCGGGCTCAAACGCCCGCGGGACCTGGTGCGTCATTGCCTGCTGCACGATGACCAGGACGGGCGCACCTGGACCACCTGGCTGGCCACCCATGCCGAGGACGCCTTGCCCACCCGCCAGTTGTACTTTCCCCACGCGGCGCTGGCCCTGGAGGCGGCAGTGCTGGGGCAGGGGGTGGCGATGGGCGATAACCTGACCTGCCAGGCCGACCTGCAAAGTGGCCGCCTGGTGCGCCCTTTTACCGCCAGCGTGACCGCTCAGGGCCAGTACGCGCTGGTCTGTGAGCGCTTGCGCCTGGAGCGGGGCGCGGTGGCCGAATTCATCGACTGGTTCACCGAACAGATCAGCGAACCTTGAATTGAATTCAGCTATTGGCAAGTTTTCATCGTTGGAAGCCTGGGCGCGTGCGGCGTAGCGTGCAGTCATCACTCACCGATGACGAGGTTGACCCATGGCACGTTCGCTCACCACCACCCCCAAGGCCGATGGTTTCCGCCTGCCAGGCGAATTCGAGCGCAAGACGCGCTGCTGGCTCGGCTGGCCGGAACGTCCGGATGTGTGGCGCAATGGCGGCAAGCCTGCGCAGAAGGTCTGGGTCGACATCGTCACCGCCATCGCCTCCAGCGAACCGGTGACCGTGTGCGCCTCCGCTGCCCAGTACGCCAATGCCAGACGCCTGCTGCCGGCCCATGTGCGGGTGGTGGAAATGACCTGCAACGACACCTGGTTCCGCGACAGCGGCGCGTGCTTCGTGGTCAATGACGGCACCGGCGAGGTGCGGGGCGTGGACTTCGAGTTCAATGCCTACGGTGGCCTGGATGGCGGCCTCTACTACCCCTGGGACAAGGACGACCAGATCGCCCAGAAGATGCTCGAGATTGAAGGCCTGGACCGCTACCGCGCGCCGCTGATCGCCGAACTGGGCGGTATCCAGAGCGATGGCCAGGGCAGCCTGCTGACCACCGAACAGTGCCTGCTCAACCGCAACCGCAACGCCCATCTGGGCAAGGACGAAGTCACTCGCCGGCTCGAGGACTACCTGGGTGCCGAGCAGGTGATCTGGCTGCCGCGTGGCTGCAAGTTCGACGAGACCGATGGCCACGTCGATGACCTGGCCTGCTTCGTGCGGCCGGGGGAGGTGGTGCTGCAATGGACCGACGATCGAAACGATCCGCAGTGGGAGATCTACCAAGAGGCCTACGACATTCTGCGCAGCACCCGTGACAGCCGTGGTCGCGAACTGAAGGTGCACAAACTGCCGCAACCCCAGGTGCTGGAGTGGACCGCCGAGGAAGCGGCCGGGCTGGACCAGGTCGACGGCACCCACCTGCGTCAGGCGGGCACCCGCATCTGCGCGTCATACATCAACTATTACGCCGGTAACTCGGCGATCGTCGTGCCGCTGTTCGGGGATCGCAACGACAGCGTGGCCCAGGCCACCCTGGCCGAGCTGTTCCCCGATCACCGCATCATTGGCATCGAGAACTCGCGGGAAATCCTGCTCGGTGGCGGTAACGTCGCCTGCATCACCATGCCGCAATACGCTGCGGGAGGCCGCTGATGAAACTCGCCCCACTGGCCTTGGCGGCCGCCCTGGGTTGCGCAGCGTCGGCGGCCCAGGCAGCCGACGCACAACAGCCGACCGTCAATCTGTACATCTGGGGCGAATACCTCGCCCCGGACACCCTGACCAATTTCGAGAAGCAGACCGGCATCCGCGTGGTGGCCGACCACTTCGACTCCCTGGAAACCGCCGAGACCAAGCTGCTCACCGGCGGCAGTGGCTACGACGTGGTGCTCAGCGCGGGTCAGCACTTGAGTCGGGCGATTGCCAGCGGTGCCCTGCAGCCGCTGGACAAGGGCAAACTGCCGCACCTGGCGGGCATCGGCGAGGAGTTTCGCCAGCACATGGCGGTGTTCGACCCCGGTAACCGCTATGCCGGCACCTATGCTTGGGGTACCACGGGCGTTGGCTATCAGCAGCAGGCCGTGGCGGCACGGCTCAAGGACGCACCGCGCGACAGCTGGGCGATGCTGCTCGATCCGCAGGTGGTGGCGAAGTTCGCCGATTGTGGGGTGAGCTTCCTCAATGATCCCAACGAGGTGTTCGCCGCGACGATGCGCTACCTGGGGCTGGATATCAACCAGCAGCGCCTGGAGGACCTCAAGACCGCCGAGGCGCACCTGCGCAAGGTCCGCCCATACATCCGCTACTTCGACAACGACCGCAACATCAATGACCTGGCCAACGGCGAGACCTGCGTGGCCATGTCGTGGAACGGCAACGTAGCCATTGCCCAGGCCCAGGCCGAACAGGCGGGCAAACCGTTCAGCCTGGACTACAGCATTCCCAAGGAAGGCACGCTGATCTGGCTCGATGCGCTGGTGGTGCCCAAGGATGCGCCGCATCCGGAGGCTGCGTGGAAGTTGATGGACTACCTGATGCAGCCGGAGGTGATCGCACCGATCACCGACACCATTCACTACGCCAACGCGATCACGGCGGCCGACGGATTGGTGGACCCGAAGATCCGCAATGCCCCGGGAACCTATCCGCCGGCCGAGGTGAGGGCGCGGTTGTACAGCAAGAACGACAACGCCAAGGCCTTCAACCGGGAGCTGACCCGGGCGTTCAGCCGGCTCAAGAGCGGGACCTGACAGGAGGGCGTTTGCCTGTGCCGGCCCTTTCGCGGGTAAATCGGAGCGCCGAACCGCCGCTCCCACAGGTATAGCGGTGCTCTTGAAAGCACCGGACGTCCTTGGGAGGGGGTACCCGCTCAGGTACCCCGATACTCTCAAGTCCACCGATTTACCCGCGAAAAGGCCGGCATAGACGACGCATTAACGGGAGGTCTTGCGCCGTGGTTGCCTCGGCTTGCTGCCTGTTGTTTTGGCGCTGTCGCCAGAAGCCTTGCCTTTTGCGGTACTGCGCCGCTTCTTCTTCCACGGCGCGCCCTTGCCCCCAGCCGGTACTGGCGGTCCACTGATGGTCAGGCGCATACCGCTGCAGCGCTGCACCAGCTTGCCCATCCAGGCAGATTGCCGGGCGACGAATTCCTCCAGGCTCATCTCGCCGCTCTGCACCATGTCCAGTGCCTGCTCCCAGATAGCGGTGGTGCCGGGGTCGGCGATGGCACGGGGCACGGCGTCGATCAGGCTGAAGGCCGCAGGTGTGGCGGCCAGGGCCTTGCCGTTCTTGACCAGATAACCGCGCTCGAGCAGGCCCTGGATGATGCTGGCACGGGTGGCCTCGGTGCCGATGCCAGTGGTTTCCTTGAGCTTCTGCTTGAGCAGTGGGTCGTCCACCAGCTTGGCGACATTCTTCATCGCCTTGATCAGATCACCCTCGGTGAAGGGTTTGGGGGGCTGGGTCCACAGGTCCTTGAGTTGCAGGTCATGCACCGCGCAGGCCTGGCCTTGGCTCAGCGGCGGCAATACCTGGGGGGGTGGCGCTTCGCGGCCTTTGGCCGGGGTCAGCGCCTCGGGCAGGGCGCGGCGCCAGCCGGGCTCGACGATCTGCTTGCCCACCGCACGCAGGGCATGGCCGGCGCAGTCGAACTCGGCCTGGGTGCGATCGTACTCGTGGTTGGGCAGGAACTGCGCCAGATAGCGAGCGCGGATCAATGTATAGACGGCCTTGTGCTTGGGTGGCAGGCGCGAAGGGTCGCTGGCGGCGGCGGTGGGGATGATGCCGTGGTGGGCGCTGACCTTGGCGTCGTTCCAGGCCCGTGAGCGGCGCTGGGGCTCCAGGTGCGGTTGCAAAGGCGAGAGACTGGTGTCGGCACGTTGCAAGGCGGCCAGGATCGCTGGCGCTTCGCCGTGCTGGCTGAGCGGCAGGTAGCCGCAGTCGCTGCGTGGGTAGGTGATCAGCTTGTGGGTTTCGTACAGGGCCTGGGCGATGTCCAGGGTCTCTTGCGCGCCGAGGCCGAGCTTCTTGGAGCAGACCTCCTGCAGGGTGCCCAGGTCGAAGGGCAAGGGCGCCGCTTCGCGCACACGCTCGGTGGCCACCTTGGTCACCTGGGCGCTTGCGGCCGCACTCATGTCGGCGGCAGCCGGCTGGGCCAAGGCCGGGTTCAGGCAACGGCCCTGGTCGTCACAGGCGTCTTCGGGGGCACGCCATTGGGCGGTGAAGACGCTGCCGCTGCTCTGTAGGTGCACGTCGATGGCCCAATAGGGCACCGGCACGAAGTCGGCGATGCTGCGGTCGCGGTCGACCACCAGGCGCAGGGTCGGTGTCTGTACCCGGCCGACCGGCAGCACGCCCTGATAGCCGGACTGGCGGCCCAGCAAGGTGAACAGGCGGCTCATGTTCATGCCGATCAGCCAGTCGGCGCGGGAGCGGCCGAGGGCCGAATGGTACAGGCTGAAGGTTTCCTGGCCTGGCAGCAGGCGAGCCAGGGCCTTGCGGATCGAGGCGTCGTCCAACGCTGAGAGCCACAAGCGCTGGATCGGGCCGCGGTAGCGACAGTGTTCCACCAGCTCGCGGGCGATCATCTCGCCTTCGCGGTCGGCGTCGGTGGCGATTACCAGCTCCCGGGCTTCGCCGAGCAGGCGTTTGACGGCCTTGAACTGGCTGGCGGTCTTGGGCTTGACCAGCATCTTCCATTTTTCCGGAATGATCGGCAGGTCAGCGAGGTTCCAGCGCTTGTAACGCTCGTCGTAGCTGTCGGGTGGGGCGGTTTCGAGCAGGTGGCCGATGCACCACGTCACGCAGACGTCGGTGCCTTGCCAGCAGCCATCGGCCTTGCGGGTGGCGCCGAGGACTTTGGCGATGTCCTTGGCCTGGGAGGGTTTTTCGCAGAGGAACAGGCGCATGGCCGGGAACGCTTCATCGCAAATGAAGGCGTTAGGATGCGCAAGGCAGGGCGCGGAAGCAAGCTTTGTCTGGATGGATATACAGCTTTTTGTCAGGGCGCGTTTCAGCGTCATCCCTGACTGTTCGCGGGTAAACCCGCTTCCACAGGTGCATCGCTGAGCCCTGTGGGAGCGGGTTCACCCGCGACTAGGTCCGTCGAGTCAGCCTAATTGGCGGGTCAGGCCAGTTCGCGGGAGTCGCGCACCATGTCCACGTGCGGGATGCCGGCTTCGAGGAATTCCTCGCTGACCACCCGGAATCCCAGGCGCTCGTAGAACGGCGTGGCGTGTACCTGGGCGCTGAGCATCTGCTGCTTGAGGTCGCGGTTCTGCGCCTCGACGATCACCGCACGCACCAGGGTGTCGCCGACTTTCAGCCCGCGCCAGTCCTTGAGCACCGAGATCCGGCCGATGGTGCCATCGGGCAGCAGGCGGGCGGTACCGATCGGGTAGTCGCCCTCCAGGGCCAGGAAGTGCAGGGCATCCTGGTCCTCGGCGTCGAACTCCAGCTCCGGTGGAATGTGCTGCTCGGCCACGAACACCGCTTCGCGGATGCGGCGGATATCGGCGTTGTCTTTATGCCAGTCGGCGAGGCGAACGCTGATCTTATTCATTGGCAAATCCCAGGCTTCCTTGTTTGACCAGTTGGCACAGCAATGTCAGGCCTTCTTCGTCTTCCAGCCACTGTACAAGGTTTTCGATGTGCAGTGCGTCGGCGGCGCAGACCAGCTTCAGCAGTTCGCGCAGATGGCCCGAAAGCAGACGGCTCTGGCCGCTGGCGAACAGCAGCAGGTTGTCGTCGACTTCCGACCAGGCCATGCGCGCACTTGGGTTGCGGATCAGGATGGCGCCTTGCTCCAGGCTGTCGATCAGGTCCTCCTCGCTCAGCTCTTCACCGGACACCAGCTCCGGGTAGCGCGGCTCGGTCATGAACTGGCCGAACCAGGTGAGCAGCAGGCGCTCATCGCCCATGTGCTCGGCCAGCAGGGACTTGAGGCGGTCCAGGGCATCGTGCTGGATCTGGTGCGGGTCGGCGGCAGGCTGGGCGTCGGCGTCGCTGTAGCGCTCCTCGTCCGGCAGGAACTGGCTGAGGAAGTCGGTGAAGTGGGTCAGCACTTCAGCAGCGCTCGGGGCGCGGAAGCCTACCGAATAGGTCAGGCAGTCGTCTTCGGCCACGCCATAGTGGGCCAGGCGCGGCGGCAGGTAGAGCATGTCGCCGGGCTCCAGGGTCCATTCGCCGCTCTGCTCGAACTCGGCGAGGATGCGCAGGTCGGTGTGCTCGAGCAACGGGCTGTCGCTGTCGCACATCTGGCCGACTTTCCAGTTGCGCTTGCCGTGGCCCTGAAGCAGAAACACGTCATAGTTGTCGAAGTGCGGGCCGACGCTGCCGCCAGGTGCTGCGAAGCTGACCATCACATCATCGATACGCCAGCTCGGCAGGAAACGGAAGTGCTCCAGCAGCTCAGCCACTTCCGGAACGAACTGGTCCACTGCCTGGACCAGCAGGGTCCAGTCGCGCTCGGGCAGGGTGGCGAAGGTATCCTCGGCGAAGGGGCCGCGACGCAGCTCCCAAGGACGCTCGCCATGCTCGAGCACCAGGCGCGACTCGACTTCCTCTTCCAGGGCAAGGCCGGCCAACTCGTCAGGGTCGATCGGGCTTTCGAAGTCCGGGAAGGCCTGGCGCACCAGCAGGGGCTTCTTCTGCCAGTAGTCGCGAAGGAATTCACGGGCCGTCAGGCCGCCCAGCAGCTGCAGTGGAGTATCAGGATTCATGTTCAACCTATTGAAAAAACGTAATTTTCATCCGGGAATAAAAACGCCCGGCCAGGCCGGGCGTCGATCACGGGGCGCAGGTCAGATGCGTTTGGCCTGGGCCGCCGCGTTGCCGATGTAGGTAGCCGGGGTCAGTTGCTTGAGCTCGGCCTTGGCTTCGGCTGGCATGTCCAGCCCATCGATGAACGCCTGCAGCGCGTCAGGGCTGATGCCCTTGCCGCGGGTGAGCTCCTTGAGCTTCTCGTAGGGGTTCTCGATGTTGTAGCGACGCATGACGGTCTGGATCGGCTCGGCCAGGACTTCCCAGCAGGCGTCCAGGTCTTCGGCGATGCGGGCGACGTTCACTTCCAGCTTGCCGATGCCCTTGAGGCTGGCTTCATAGGCGATGACGCTGTGAGCGAAGCCCACGCCCAGGTTGCGCAGTACGGTGGAGTCGGTCAGGTCACGCTGCCAGCGGGAGATCGGCAGCTTGCTGGCCAGGTGCTGGAACAGCGCGTTGGCGATACCCAGGTTGCCTTCGGAGTTCTCGAAGTCGATCGGGTTGACCTTGTGCGGCATGGTCGAGGAGCCGATCTCGCCAGCGACGGTCTTCTGCTTGAAGTAGCCCAGGGAGATGTAGCCCCAGACGTCGCGGTCGAAGTCGATGAGGATGGTGTTGAAGCGGGCAATGGCGTCGAACAGCTCGGCGATGTAGTCGTGCGGTTCGATCTGGGTGGTGTAGGGGTTGAACTGCAGGCCCAGCTCGTCTTCGATGAAGGCGCGGGCGTTGGCTTCCCAGTCGATCTGCGAGTAGGCCGACAGGTGGGCGTTGTAGTTGCCCACGGCGCCGTTGATCTTGCCCAGCAGCGGCACGGCGGCGACTTGGGCGATCTGGCGTTCCAGGCGATAGACGACGTTGGCCAGCTCTTTGCCCAGGGTGGTCGGCGAAGCCGGCTGACCGTGGGTGCGCGACAGCATCGGCACGTCGGCGTGGGCGTGGGCCAGGGCGCGGATGGCCTGGGCGATCTGACGCATCAGCGGCAGCAGCACGTCGTCACGGCCGGCGCGCAGCATCAGGGCGTGGGACAGGTTGTTGATGTCCTCGCTGGTGCAGGCGAAATGGATGAACTCGCTGACCTTGGCCAGTTCCGGCAGGGTCGCGGCCTGCTCTTTGAGCAGGTATTCGATGGCCTTGACGTCGTGGTTGGTAGTGCGCTCGATTTCCTTGACGCGCTCAGCGTGCTCGAGCTTGAAGTCGGTGGCCAGGGTGTCCAGCAGGGCGTTGGCTTCGGCGGAGAATGCCGGCACTTCGCCGATCTGCGGGTGGGCGGCCAGACGCTGGAGCCAGCGTACCTCGACCAGGGCGCGGAAACGGATCAGGCCGTACTCGCTGAAGATAGGGCGCAAGGCCTGGGTTTTGCCGGCGTAGCGGCCGTCTACAGGGGAAACCGCAGTGAGCGAGGAGAGCTGCATGGGGTGTTCTCGGACAGTCAGGCTTTTGGAAGGGCGCATATCATACATGAAAAATGCGCCGGAGTCGGGTGGCTGACCAAAGGTCGGGCCTATAAACGGTCGGGCCAATAAAAAGCGTGAAGCGATCCCCGTGGGGCGGGTGACCCGCGAACAAAGGGCGAAGCCCTTGCCGTGCATCGCGGTGCTATTTTTGCGGGTAAATCCGCACCCACAGGGCATGTCGCCGATTCTGGAGTCAGGTACGCATCATGTCGTACAGCTCGTTGAGCAATTTGCGACGGCTGAACACCAGCTGCCAGCGGTGCCCGCCCAGCTGGCGCCACAGGCGCGCGGCGCGGATGCCGGAGAGCAGCAGGGCGCGAATCTTCGAGGCGTTGCCGGCCTGCTGAAGGAAGCGCATGTCGCCATGTACCTGGATGCGCTGGCGCAAGGTGCTCAGGGTGTCCTGGTACAAGGCTCCACTGGAGGCGATGACATTATCGTGAACCAGGCCGAAATGATCGGCCTGGGCCTGGATCTGAGGCAGGCGCTTGCCAATGGTGTCGAGCATGTCGTCCCGCTTGGCCAACTGGCGCTCCAGGCCGAGCATCGACAGGGCATAGCGCAACGGCTCGCGCTGCAGGCTGCTGGGGTCACGTTCCAGGGCGCCGACCAGGGCACGGTAGCCGTCGCGCAGGTTCAGGTCGTCGCCGCCGAACACCTCCAGGGTGTCCTTGGGGTCGCGTACCAGCAGGCTGCCGAGCATGCAGCCGATGTTGGCCTCGCTGGCCTGGCCGGTGCGGGCGATGCGATCGACCAGCACTGCGGCCTGGAACACGCCGCCCAGGGCGACCAGTTGCTCCTGGATGGTATTCATTGACGGGGGCTCCAGGGCTCAGCGGTCTCGATCACGCCGCCGCCAAGGCACACTTCGCCGTCATAGAACACCACCGACTGACCCGGCGTGACCGCGCGTTGCGGTTCGTCGAACACCGCGCGATAGCCGTATTCAGTGCGCTCCAGGGTGCACTGCTGGTCGCCCTGGCGGTAGCGCACCTTGGCGGTGAGCCTGCGTGGGCTGCTCAGGTCGATCGGGTTGACCCAGAAGATGTCCGAGGCGAGCAGGGCGCGGGAGAACAGCCAAGGGTGTTCGTTGCCCTGACCGACCACCAGCACGTTGCGGGTCAGGTCCTTGTGCAGCACATACCACGGCTCGTCGCCGGCATCCTTCAGGCCGCCGATCCCCAGGCCCTGGCGCTGGCCGATGGTGTGGTACATCAGGCCGTGGTGACGGCCGATGACTTCACCGTCGGTGGTCTCGATGTCGCCCGGCTGGGCTGGCAGGTACTGCTTGAGGAAGTCGCTGAAGCGGCGCTCGCCGATGAAGCAGATGCCGGTGGAGTCCTTCTTCTTGGCCGTGGCCAGGCCGTGTTTCTCGGCAATGGCACGCACTTCGGGTTTTTCCAGCTCGCCGACCGGGAACAGGGTGCGGGCGATTTCCTTGCCGCCGACGGCATGCAGGAAGTAGCTCTGGTCCTTGTTCGGGTCCAGGCCCTTGAGCAGCTCGGTGAGCTCGCCGGTGTCGCGACGACGCACATAGTGGCCGGTGGCGATCAGGTCGGCGCCCAGGGATAGGGCATAGTCGAGGAAGGCTTTGAACTTGATCTCGCGGTTGCAGAGGATGTCCGGGTTCGGTGTGCGGCCGGCCTTGTATTCCTCGAGGAAGTGCTCGAACACGTTGTCCCAGTATTCGGCCGCGAAATTGGCGGTGTGCAGCTTGATGCCAATGCGATCGCACACGGCCTGGGCGTCGGCCAGGTCTTCGCGGGCGGTGCAGTATTCGGTGCCGTCGTCCTCTTCCCAGTTCTTCATGAACAGACCTTCCACCTGGTAGCCCTGCTCCATGAGCAGAAGGGCGGAGACGGAAGAGTCCACGCCGCCGGACATGCCGACGATAACGCGGGTCTTGGCGGGGTCTTTGAGTGCTGGGCTGGTCATGGCTACCGGTGTGTATCTGGGGGAAAAATTCCGATTCTATCAGGCCCCACGCTGTACGTCAGTCGCGCAGCAGGGCGAGGCTGTGCAAAGGGCCAGTCAGGTAGTCGTCGATGCAGCGCGGCACCAGCTCGCTGCGCCAGCGCCCAGGCTCTGCCAGCAGTTGCTCGCGGGTCAGCCAGACGGCGCGGACGATATCGCTGTCCAGCGCTCGGTCGGCATGGTGGCGCACGGGGCGCGCGGCGAAGCAGATGCGCTGGTAGGTCACGCCATTGCTCGGGGCCGTGTAGAGGTAGATGCCGACCACGCCGGTGAGTTCGACCTCCCAGGCGGTTTCCTCCAGGGTTTCGCGTAGGGCGGCCTGGGGCAGGGTTTCGTTGGGCTCCAGGTGGCCGGCGGGTTGGTTGAAGACGTGTTGGCCGGCCTTGAACTCTTCGACGAAGAGGAACTTGCCCTCGTGTTCGACGATGGTGGCGACGGTGATGTGGGGGTGCCAGGTCATGAACAGCTCCGTAAGGGGGCGGACCTTATGGGGGCGGGTTTGCCCGCGAATGGGTCGTTGGATTCGCTATCGCATTCGCGGGTAAACCCGCTCCTACAGAGGGCGTTGGCCGCCAGAAACAATATCCAGAAAGCACAAACCCCGGTGCGTGGCCGGGGTTTGTGGTGTTACTTCAAGCGAACCTTACAGTGCGGCAATGGCGCTGTTGAGGGTCTGGCTTGGGCGCATGACCTTGGCGGTCAGCTCGGCATCCGGAGCGTAGTAGCCACCGATGTCGGCCGGCTTGCCCTGAACGGCAGCCAGTTCGGCAACGATGGTCGCTTCGTTCTCGGCCAGGGTCTTGGCCAGCGGTGCGAAGCGCGCCTGCAGGGCGACGTCGTCGCTCTGGGCGGCCAGGGCTTCAGCCCAGTACAGGGTCAGGTAGAAGTGGCTGCCGCGGTTGTCGATACCGCCGACTTTACGCGATGGCGACTTGTTGGTGTCGAGGAACTTGCCGGTGGCTTGGTCCAGGGTGTTGGCCAGGACCTTGGCGCGCGGGTTGTCGTAGGTGTTGCCCAGGTGCTCCAGGGAGGCGGCCAGGGCCAGGAACTCACCCAGCGAGTCCCAGCGCAGGAAGTTCTCTTCGACCAGTTGCTGTACGTGCTTCGGCGCCGAACCACCGGCACCGGTCTCGAACAGGCCACCGCCGTTCATCAGCGGGACGATCGACAGCATCTTGGCGCTGGTGCCCAGCTCCATGATCGGGAACAGGTCGGTCAGGTAGTCGCGCAGGACGTTGCCGGTCACCGAGATGGTGTCCTTGCCTTCGCGGATGCGGGCCAGGGAGAACTTGATGGCATCGACCGGGGCCAGGATACGGATGTCCAGGCCGCTGGTGTCGTGATCCTTCAGGTACTTCTGAACCTTCTCGATCATCACGCCGTCGTGGGCGCGGACAGGGTCCAGCCAGAACACCGCGGGGGTGTTGCTCAGGCGGGCACGGTTGACGGCCAGCTTGACCCAATCCTGGATCGGCGCGTCCTTGGTCTGGCACATACGGAAGATGTCACCGGCTTCGACGCTCTGCTCCAGCAGCACCTTGCCTTTGCCGTCGACCACGCGCACGACGCCGTCTGCCTTGATCTGGAAGGTCTTGTCGTGAGAGCCGTACTCTTCGGCTTTCTGAGCCATCAGGCCGACGTTCGGCACGCTGCCCATGGTGGTCGGGTCGAAGGCGCCATTGGCCTTGCAGTCCTCGATCACGGCTTGGTAGATGCCGGCGTAGCAACGGTCTGGGATGACGGCCTTGGCATCTTGCAGTTCACCGGCGGTGTTCCACATCTTGCCCGAGTCACGGATCATCGCAGGCATCGAGGCGTCGACGATGACGTCGCTCGGTACGTGCAGGTTGGTGATGCCTTTGTCGGAGTTGACCATGGCCAGGGCCGGGCGAACGGCGTACAGGGCCTGGATGTCGGCTTCGATCTCGGCCTGCTTGTCGGCTGGCAGGTCCTTGATGCGGGCGTACAGGTCGCCGATGCCGTTGTTGGCGTTGAAGCCGACTTCGGCCAGGGCGGCGGCGTGCTTGGCCAGCACGTCGTTATAGAACTCTTCGACGATGACGCCGAACATGATTGGGTCGGAGACCTTCATCATGGTGGCTTTCAGGTGAACCGACAGCAGCACGCCGGAGGCCTTGGCATCGGCGATCTGCTCGGCGATGAAGGCTTTGAGGGCCTTGCGGCTCATGGTGGCGCAGTCGATGACCTCAGCGGCTTTGACGGCGGTCTTTTCTTTCAGGACGGTGGTGGAGCCGTCTTTGCCGACCAGCTCGATGCGCAGGCTGTCATCGCCTTCGATCAGTGCGGCTTTTTCGCTGCCGTAGAAGTCGCCTTGGGTCATGTGGGCGACGTGCGACTTGGAGTCGCTGGTCCAGGCACCCATCTTGTGCGGGTGCTTGCGTGCGTAGTTCTTGACCGACAGTGGAGCGCGGCGGTCGGAGTTGCCTTCGCGCAGGACCGGGTTCACGGCGCTGCCCTTGATGCGGTCGTAGCGGGCGCGGGATTCTTTTTCTTCCGCGGTGCTCGGCTCGTCAGCGTAGTCAGGGATGTTGAAGCCCTTGCCTTGCAGTTCCTTGATCGCGGCCTTGAGCTGCGGTACCGAGGCACTGATGTTCGGCAGCTTGATGATGTTGGCTTCCGGGGTGGTGGCCAGCTGGCCCAGCTCCGCCAGGTGATCGCCTACGCGCTTCTCGGCACCCAGTTGCTCCGGGAACGCCGCGAGGATACGGCCAGCCAGGGAGATGTCGCGGGTTTCGACGGCGATGTCGGCCGAAGCGGTGAAGGCTTCGATGATCGGCAGCAGGGAATAGGTGGCGAGGGCGGGAGCTTCGTCGGTGAAGGTATAGATGATCTTGGAACGGGTGGGCATGCGGGTTAACTCTCTGTTTTGCTGAGCGTGCTCGAAGTCTCGAGATGCGCAGGGTAGGCGCTACGCCCTGGCAGCGCCATGGGCAATTGGTCGAGAGGCTTGCGAGCGGTGATGGTGGATGCATCAGTCGAGCGTCAAACGGCTGGGCGGCGGTAACAGCCCAGGCTTTTTGGCCTTTCTTGGCCGAGGGCGAGCCGCATTTTCCAAGGGTTCGCCCCAATGACCCTACGGTCAGGGCCGGAGTATACCAAACCCTGTGGGCTATGTGATATCGGGCCACCTATAAGACGAAAGGCGTAAGGGCAATGTGGCGCAATGCCGCAGGCTCCGGGCCGCGTCTGTGCGCGTTCGCATTCTAAGGAGGGCTTGTCAGTGACTGGTGCCGATCAGCGTGCAACTTGACGCTCGAAGCTTGCAGCTCAGGAAAGCTGGTTTAGGCTCATTGGATCGCAGGATGTCCAATCACACCTGGAAAAGCGGAGTAGTGCAGCATGGGATACCAGAAAATCAAGGTTCCAGCAGACGGCGCCAAGATCACCGTCAATGCAGACCATTCGCTCAACGTTCCCGACAATCCCATCATCCCGTACATCGAGGGCGACGGTATCGGTGTCGATGTTTCGCCGGTGATGATCAAGGTAGTGGATGCCGCTGTGCAGAAGGCCTATGGCGGCAAGCGCAAGATCGCCTGGATGGAGGTGTATGCCGGCGAGAAGGCCACCCAGGTGTATGACCAGGATACCTGGCTGCCCCAGGAAACCCTCGATGCGGTGCGCGACTACGTGGTGTCGATCAAGGGCCCGCTGACCACGCCGGTCGGTGGCGGCATCCGCTCCTTGAACGTGGCCTTGCGCCAGCAACTGGACCTGTACGTCTGCTTGCGCCCGGTGCTGTGGTTCCAGGGTGTGCCTAGCCCGGTGAAAAAGCCTGGCGACGTCGACATGGTGATCTTCCGCGAGAACTCCGAGGACATCTATGCCGGTATCGAATGGAAGGCCGGTTCCCCGGAAGCCGACAAGGTGATCAAGTTCCTCAAGGAGGAAATGGGCGTCACCAAGATCCGCTTCGACCAGGATTGCGGCATCGGTGTGAAGCCGGTATCCCGGGAAGGCACCAAACGCCTCGTGCGCAAAGCCTTGCAATACGTGGTGGACAACGATCGCGAGTCGCTGACCCTGGTGCACAAGGGCAACATCATGAAGTTCACCGAAGGAGCCTTCAAAGACTGGGGCTACGAGGTGGCGCGTGACGAGTTCGGCGCCGAGCTGCTCGACGGCGGCCCCTGGATGAAGTTCAAGAACCCCAAGAGCGGTCGCGAAGTCATCGTCAAGGACGCCATCGCCGACGCCATGCTCCAACAGATTTTGCTGCGCCCGGCCGAGTACGATGTGATCGCCACCCTCAACCTCAACGGTGACTACCTTTCCGACGCCCTGGCGGCCGAGGTCGGGGGGATCGGCATCGCCCCAGGCGCCAACCTGTCCGACACCGTGGCGATGTTCGAGGCGACCCATGGCACGGCGCCCAAGTATGCGGGGCAAGACAAGGTCAATCCGGGCTCGGTGATCCTGTCGGCGGAAATGATGCTGCGCCACATGGGCTGGACCGAGGCGGCCGACCTGATCATCAAGGGCACCAACGGTGCCATCGCGGCCAAGACCGTGACCTACGACTTCGAGCGTCTGATGGACGGCGCCAAGCTGGTCAGCAGCTCCGGGTTTGGCGATGAGATGATCAAACACATGTGAGGGCAATGAAAACCGGCCAGTCCTTGTGGGGCTGGCCGGTTGCCGATGTGCCTGCAGAAGGTAGGGGGTGGATCAGGCCTGGACGGTGCTCTCGACCGGCAGGGCATCGACCTTCGCTGCCGTGACGCCCGCGCCGCAGATGTTGACGGCGTGCAGCCCCTTGGGTCCTTGGACGATGTCGAAGGTCACGGACTGGCCAGCCTTGAGTGTCTTGTAGCCGTCCATCTGGATATGCGAATAGTGGGCGAACAGGTCTTCGCTCTTGCCCTCCTCATTGACGAATCCATAGCCCTTGGCATTGTTGAACCACTTGACTTTACCGCTCGCCATCCTCATGTCCCTCTGCAAAGGACTCCATCACTGGAGTATCATCCACGTCATCCGCATACGAACCATGCGAAAAAATCTGGTTGACTGCGCGGATCTTTATCGACCACGGTGGGTTCTTATTGGTTGTAACACCGTTTTGCCGATAGTCAAGGTCAGACGGCCCCCGCGCCGGCAGCGGCCTACGCGGTCAAACCATCACCTTAACTTGTCGTTATGATGAAATTCTTTCCATGCAACCACTCAGCCAGATTCGACTAACATTCAATCAGGATCGCCCGCAATCTAACGAGGACGACGGCTCCGGTCTGGCGGTACAGGAAGCCAAGCCGATCCTGCAGGCGCCACCGATGTACAAGGTGGTTTTGTTCAACGATGACTACACGCCAATGGATTTCGTCGTCGAAGTGCTCGAGACGTTCTTCAATCTGAACCGCGAGCTGGCGACCAAGATCATGCTGACCGTCCATACCGAAGGGCGGGCAGTGTGCGGATTGTTTACCCGTGACATCGCCGAGACAAAGGCCATGCAGGTCAACCAATACGCCAGGGAAAGCCAGCATCCGCTACTCTGTGAAATCGAGAAGGACGGTTAATCGCCGACCACTTGGGTATGAGGTGAAGCTATGTTAAACCGCGAGCTCGAAGTCACCCTCAATCTGGCCTTCAAGGAGGCTCGTTCGAAGCGTCATGAGTTCATGACCGTCGAGCACCTGCTGCTTGCACTCCTTGACAACGAGGCCGCCGCGACCGTTCTGCGCGCCTGTGGCGCCAATCTCGACAAGCTCAAGCACGACCTGCAAGAGTTCATCGATTCCACCACGCCGCTGATTCCTGTCCATGACGAGGACCGCGAGACCCAGCCGACCCTGGGCTTCCAGCGCGTGCTGCAGCGTGCCGTATTCCATGTGCAAAGTTCCGGCAAGCGCGAAGTCACCGGTGCCAACGTGTTGGTGGCGATCTTCAGCGAACAGGAAAGCCAGGCCGTGTTCCTGCTCAAGCAGCAGAGCGTGGCGCGCATCGACGTGGTCAACTACATCGCCCATGGCATCTCCAAGGTGCCGGGCCACGGTTCGCACAGCGAAAGCGACCAGGACATGCAGGACGAGGAGGGTGGCGAATCCGCATCCTCGAGCAATCCACTGGATGCCTATGCCAGCAACCTGAACGAGCTGGCCCGCCTGGGCCGTATCGATCCGCTGGTGGGCCGTGAGCAGGAAGTCGAGCGCGTGGCGCAGATTCTTGCCCGTCGGCGCAAGAACAACCCGCTGCTGGTCGGCGAGGCTGGCGTGGGCAAGACTGCCATCGCCGAGGGCCTGGCCAAGCGCATCGTCGACGGTCAAGTGCCGGACCTGCTGGCCCAGAGCGTGGTGTACTCCCTGGACCTCGGCGCATTGCTGGCCGGCACCAAATACCGCGGCGACTTCGAAAAGCGCTTCAAGGCGTTGCTCGGCGAGCTGCGCAAGCGTCCGCAGGCCATTCTGTTCATCGACGAGATCCACACCATCATCGGTGCAGGTGCTGCATCGGGTGGGGTGATGGACGCCTCCAACCTCCTCAAACCGCTGCTGTCGTCGGGCGACATCCGCTGCATCGGCTCGACCACATTCCAGGAGTTTCGTGGCATCTTCGAGAAGGACCGCGCCCTGGCGCGGCGCTTCCAGAAGGTCGACGTCACCGAGCCGTCCGTGGAAGACACCGTGGGCATCCTGCGGGGGCTGAAGGGGCGCTTCGAGAGCCATCACAATATCGAGTACAGCGACGAAGCCCTGCGCGCCGCTGCCGAGCTCGCTGCACGCTACATCAACGACCGGCACATGCCGGACAAGGCCATCGACGTGATCGACGAGGCGGGCGCATACCAACGCCTGCAGCCTGAGGCCAATCGCGTCAAGCGCATCGACGTGCCGCAGGTCGAGGATATCGTCGCCAAGATCGCGCGTATTCCGCCTAAGCACGTCACCAGTTCCGACAAAGAGCTGCTGCGCAACCTCGAGCGCGACCTCAAGCTGACTGTGTTCGGTCAGGATGCCGCCATCGATTCGCTGGCCACCGCCATCAAGCTGTCCCGTGCCGGGCTCAAGTCGCCGGACAAACCGGTTGGCTCGTTCCTGTTCGCGGGCCCCACCGGTGTGGGCAAGACCGAGGCGGCCCGGCAGTTGGCCAAGGCGCTGGGTGTGGAGTTGGTGCGCTTCGACATGTCCGAGTACATGGAGCGGCATACCGTATCGCGGCTGATCGGTGCGCCTCCAGGCTATGTTGGGTTCGATCAGGGCGGTCTGCTGACCGAGGCGATCACCAAGCAGCCGCACTGTGTGCTGTTGCTCGACGAGATCGAGAA
The DNA here is from genome assembly GCF_048068075.1 of Pseudomonas sp. NY15354. Taxonomy (NCBI): domain Bacteria; kingdom Pseudomonadati; phylum Pseudomonadota; class Gammaproteobacteria; order Pseudomonadales; family Pseudomonadaceae; genus Pseudomonas; species Pseudomonas sp. NY15354. The sequence goes on along the minus strand of NZ_JBLUPV010000005.1, from coordinate 201,798 downwards.
AGCTCACCCGGAGGTCTTCAACCTGCTGCTGCAGGTGATGGATCACGGGACCCTGACCGACAACAACGGGCGTAAAGCGGACTTCCGCAACGTGATTCTGATCATGACCACCAACGCCGGTGCTGAAACCGCCGCGCGGGCCTCGATCGGCTTCACTCAGCAGGACCACACCTCCGATGCCATGGAAGTGATCCGCAAGAGCTTCACGCCGGAGTTCCGCAACCGTCTGGACACCATCATCCAGTTCGGCCGCCTGAGCCACGAAACCATCAAGAGCATCGTCGACAAGTTCCTCATCGAACTGCAGGCGCAACTGGAAGACAAGCGCGTGCTGTTGGAGGTCAGTGATGACGCCCGCGGCTGGCTGGCGGCTTCTGGTTATGACGTGCAGATGGGCGCGCGGCCGATGGCGCGGCTCATTCAGGACAAGATCAAGCGGCCGCTGGCCGAAGAGATCCTGTTCGGTGAGTTGTCCGAGCATGGCGGCGTGGTGCACGTCGATCTGCGCGACGGCGAGCTGGTGTTCGACTTCGAGACCACGGCTGAGGTCGCATGACGTAGGGCTGCTGCGCAGCCCTTTCGCGGTACAAGGCCGCTCCTACGAGAGGGCGAGTTCTCTCCTGTAGAAGCGGTCTTGTGCACGTTATGAGCGAGCATAAAAAAGCCCGGCGCATTGGCCGGGCTTTTTTATTGGCTGAGACTCAGCGGGCGCGGTAGGTGATGCGGCCCTTGCTCAGGTCATACGGCGTCAGTTCGACGCGGACCTTGTCGCCAGTGAGAATACGGATGTAGTTCTTGCGCATCTTTCCGGAGATGTGCGCGGTTACGACGTGCCCGTTTTCCAACTCCACGCGGAACATGGTGTTGGGCAGGGTGTCGACGACAGTACCTTCCATTTCGAAGCTGTCTTCTTTCGACATGCAGTAAAGCCCTCGGTATCCAGTGATTGGCCCGATACACAACTGCACCGGGCAAAAAAAGTGGCGTGGATTATGCCCGAAAACTGTGTTTCAAGCCAATGCTTTCAATTGAGGGTGACCCAGCGTTGGTTGATCAGCAGTTCGATAGGCCGGTACTGGGTCTTGTAGTTCATTTTCTTGCAGTTCTTGATCCAGTAACCGAGGTAGACCGCGTCGAGGTTCTGGCGCAGGGCTTCGGTGATCTGCCAGAGGATGGCATAGCGCCCGAGGCTGCGGCGCTCCTGCTCGGGTTCGTAGAAGGTATAGACCGCCGAGAGGCCGTTGGGCAGCAGATCGCTCACGGCCACCGCCACCAGTTTGCCTTCCAGGCGAAACTCATAGAACCAGCAGAACGGCAGGTCGCGTACCAGGAAGGTGGAGAACTGGTCACGGCTTGGCGGATACATGTCACCGTCGGCATGACGTTGCTCGATATAGCGTCGGTACAGGTCGAAATATTCTTCGCGAAACGTCGGGCGGGCGGCGGTGACGGTCAGGTCGGCATTGCGTTTGAGGATGCGCCGTTGCTGGCGGTTGGGAATGAAGCGTGCAGCCGGAATGCGCGCAGGCACGCACGCGTTGCAATTCTGGCAATGAGGGCGGTACAGGTGATCGCCACTGCGCCGGAAGCCCATTTCCGACAGGTCGGCATAGACATGCACGTCCATCGGTTGGCTAGGGTCCAGGAACAGCGTAGTGGCCTGTTCCTCCGGCAGGTAGCTGCAGGAGTGGGGTTGAGTGGCATAGAACTTCAACCGCGCCAGCTCTGTCATGATCAACCCCTCGGTAAGACTTTGACTTAAGTGTAAGCCAGCTGGCAGAACTCGCCTAGCGAGCCCAGGTGGCTGTATTGGGGGCGTCGAGATAGCGTTTCAGGTGCTCTGCGAAGCGCGCTCGGCTGATGGCGCGGGCACCGAGGCTGTGCAGGTGATTGGTCGGCATCTGGCAGTCGATCAGTACGAAGCCGGCAGCTTTCAAATGCTCGACCAAGGCCACGAAGCCAACCTTGGAGGCGTTGTCGGCGCGGCTGAACATCGACTCCCCGAAAAACAGCCGGCCCATGGCCAGGCCATAGAGCCCGCCCACCAGTTCGCCATCTCGGCGCACCTCAACGGAGTGGGCGATGCCGCGGCGATGCAGTTCGCAATAGGCCGCCTGCATGTTGTCGGTGATCCAGGTGCCGTCCGCATAGTCGCGTGGTGCGGCGCAGGCGGCGATGACGGCGGGGAAGTCAGTGTCGAAGCTGACTTGGTAATGGCCCTGGCGGATGAACTTGGCCAGCGAACGCGACACATGCAGCTCCTCTGGGAACAGCACGGTGCGTGGGTCCGGTGACCACCACAGGATCGGTTGGCCATCCTGGTACCACGGGAAGCAGCCATGGCGATACGCCTGTACCAGTCGCTCAGGCGTCAGATCGCCGCCCGCGGCCAGCAGGCCGTTGGGGTCGTGCAGGGCTTTTTCCAGGGGCGGGAAATTCAACGAGTCGCGGGTCAGCCAGGTGAGCATGGTCTCTCGGCGGTAGGGGAGGGGAGGGCATTCAGCATGGCGCGGTGCTGGTTTGAGGTCAATGCGTGGCCTTGTGGTGTCAGTTGGCGGTGTGTGCAGCGGGCTGTTTGAACGCAGACGGCGTCCTCTTCGTAGGTCAACCCATTGCTGCTATAGAGAGGGGGCTGGCGCTTTGCGAGGCAATTTCCTACACATTCAGGCGTCCATCGGCACCATCCGGCGCATTTGCTGTCATACCTGTGCAAAAACACAGCATAAGCCTTTGTCACAAAAGAAAATGCATGCTCAAATTGCACCCATAGGAAATCCGCGCCGCTCCAGCCTCACCTGGCGTGCCGCCATGGCGGCTGGCGGGCAGTAATGTTAAAAGTAGTGGTTCATTGACCGGACACCGGGTCGATCACTACTGGACGCGCAGCAAGCGCAGGAATAGACGCGTTTTGAAGAAATCCACCGCAACCCCGCCCCCTTTGCCCGTGCCCCTGTGGCGGCAGCAACTGCACTACCGCCTCAAGGAAGGTGCGCTGATCGCTGTCGGCGCCCTGTGCCTGTACCTGTGGATGGCACTGCTGACCTACGACACGTCCGATCCAGGCTTCAGCCATACCAGCAATGCCGAGCAGGTGCAGAACGCCGCTGGCCGCGCCGGTGCCTACTTCGCCGATGTCCTGTTCATGGTGCTGGGCTACTTCGCCTACATCTTCCCGTTGCTGCTGGCGATCAAGACCTGGCAGATCTTCCGCGAGCGTCACCAGCCCTGGCAGTGGAGCGGCTGGCTGTTTTCCTGGCGGCTGATCGGGCTGGTATTCCTGGTGCTGTCGGGCGCGGCGCTGGCGCATATCCATTTCCATCCCCCGGCGAGCATGCCGTTCTCCGCGGGCGGAGCCCTGGGCGAGAGCCTGGGCGATCTCGCCCGCAACCTGTTGAACGTGCAAGGCAGCACCTTGATGTTCATCGCCTTGTTCCTGTGCGGTCTGACCGTCTTCACCGATTTGTCCTGGTTCAAGGTCATGGACATGACCGGCAAGATCACGCTCGATCTGTTCGAACTGGTGCAAGGTGCGGCCAACCGCTGGTGGGAGGCGCGCAATGAACGCAAGCGTCTGGTGGCGCAATTGCGTGAGGTCGATGAACCGATCCTCGACGTGGCGCCGATGGCTGCCGAGAAGCGCGAGCCGATCAAGCCGCAACCACGTGAGCGCATCAGCGAGCGCGACGAGGCGCCAGCCCGGCCGGTCGTGCAGCGTGAACCGGTGGTGCCACGCGAGCAGCCGGTCGCACCGGTGATCATGCCGCCAACTCCGGTCAAGACGCCTGAGCCGAGCAAGCGCGTGATGAAGGAAAAGCAGGCGCCGCTGTTCGTCGATAGCGCCGTGGAAGGCACCTTGCCCTCTATTTCCATTCTCGACCCGGCCGAGCAGAAGAAGATCGAGTACTCGCCAGAATCCCTGGCCGGGGTCGGTCAGTTGCTGGAGATCAAACTCAAGGAGTTCGGCGTTGAAGTCGCGGTGGACTCGATCCATCCGGGCCCCGTGATCACCCGCTACGAAATCCAACCGGCCGCCGGTGTGAAGGTCAGCCGCATCGCCAACCTGGCCAAGGACCTGGCGCGTTCCCTGGCGGTGACCAGTGTGCGTGTAGTGGAAGTCATCCCGGGCAAGACCACCGTCGGTATCGAGATTCCCAACGAAAACAGGCAGATGGTGCGCTTCTCCGAGGTGCTGTCCACGCCGCAATACGATGAACAGAAATCCCCGGTCACCCTGGCCCTGGGTCACGACATCGGCGGCAAGCCGGTGATCACCGACCTTGCCAAGATGCCGCACCTGCTGGTGGCCGGTACCACCGGTTCCGGTAAGTCGGTGGGCGTCAACGCCATGATCCTGTCGATCCTGTTCAAGTCGAGCCCTGAAGACGCGCGGCTGATCATGATCGACCCGAAAATGCTCGAGCTGTCGATCTACGAGGGTATTCCGCACCTGCTCTGCCCGGTGGTCACCGACATGAAGGACGCCGCCAACGCCCTGCGCTGGAGCGTGGCCGAGATGGAGCGTCGTTACAAGCTGATGGCCGCCATGGGCGTGCGAAACCTGGCGGGCTTCAACCGCAAGATCAAGGACGCCCAGGAGGCCGGCGAGGTCATTCACGACCCGCTGTACCGCCGTGAGAGCATGGACGACGAGCCGCCGGCGCTGAAGACGCTGCCGACCATCGTGGTGGTCGTCGACGAATTCGCCGACATGATGATGATCGTTGGCAAGAAGGTCGAAGAACTGATCGCCCGTATCGCCCAGAAGGCGCGAGCCGCCGGTATTCACCTGATTCTCGCCACCCAGCGTCCGTCGGTGGATGTGATCACCGGCCTGATCAAGGCCAACATTCCGACCCGTATGGCGTTCCAGGTTTCCAGCAAGATCGACTCGCGGACCATCATCGACCAGGGTGGCGCCGAGCAGTTGCTCGGTCACGGTGACATGCTCTACATGCCACCAGGCACCAGCCTGCCGATTCGTGTGCACGGGGCGTTCGTTTCCGACGATGAAGTGCACCGGGTGGTCGAGGCCTGGAAGCTGCGCGGCGCGCCGGACTACAACGACGACATCCTCAACGGTGTCGAGGAGGCCGGCAGTGGCTTCGAGGGCGGCGGTGGCGGTGGCGGCGATGGCGACGACCCGGAAGCCGATGCGCTGTACGACGAAGCCGTGCAGTTCGTCCTGGAAAGCCGTCGAGCGTCGATTTCCGCGGTGCAGCGCAAGCTGAAGATCGGCTACAACCGCGCCGCGCGGATGATCGAGGCAATGGAGATGGCCGGTGTGGTCACCCCCATGAACAGCAACGGCTCGCGGGAAGTGATTGCCCCGGGTGGCCCACGCGATTGATGATCACCTTGCCGGGCGCCGAAGGCGGCGCCTGGCCCATTCACTGCTCAACGAGGATTCCCATGCGCGCGATTCGCATGCTGTTGGTTTCTGCCCTGGCCCTGGGCGCTGTATCGGCCCAGGCCGATGAGAAGGACGTTGCACGCTTGACCCAGTTGCTGGAGAAGTCGCAGACCATCTCCGCCCGCTTCTCCCAGCTCACCCTCGATGCCGGCGGCACGAGCCTGCAGGAGACCAGCGGCGAGATGTCGGTCAAGCGTCCGGGCTTGTTCTACTGGCGCACCGATGCACCCCAGGAGCAGGTGGTGGTGTCCGATGGCCAGAAGGTCACCCTGTGGGACCCTGACCTGGAGCAGGCCACCATCAAGAAGCTCGATGTGCGTCTGAACCAGACCCCGGCGCTGCTGTTGTCCGGTGATGTGTCCAAGATCAGCCAGAGCTTCGATATCACCTCCAAGGAACAGGGCGAAGTCACGGACTTCACCTTGAAGCCCAAGACCAAGGACACCTTGTTCGATTCCCTGCGGGTGTCGTTCCGTCGCGGTCTGATCAACGACATGCAACTAGTCGACAGCGTGGGCCAACGCACCAATATCCTGTTCAATGGGGTCAAGGCCAACGAGGCGATCCCGGCGAGCAAGTTCCAGTTCAAGATCCCGGAAGGCGCCGACGTCATCCAGGAGTAACGAGAGCGCATCATGGACCTGTTTCGAAGCGAACCTGTCGCCCAGCCCCTGGCCGCCCGGCTGCGTCCGTCCAACCTTGACGAGTACGTCGGCCAGGAGCACCTGCTGGCGCGTGGCAAGCCGCTGCGTGAGGCGCTGGAGCAGGGTGCGCTGCACTCGATGATCTTCTGGGGGCCGCCTGGGGTGGGCAAGACCACCCTGGCGCGCCTGTTGGCGCAGTTCTGTGACGCGCACTTCGAGACGGTGTCGGCGGTGTTGGCCGGGGTCAAGGAGATCCGCCAAGCGGTGGAGGTGGCCAAGCAGCAGGCGGGCCAGTATGGCCGTCGGACCATCCTGTTCGTCGACGAGGTGCACCGCTTCAACAAGTCTCAGCAGGATGCCTTTCTGCCGTATGTGGAAGACGGCACGCTGATCTTCATCGGTGCCACCACCGAGAACCCCTCGTTCGAACTGAACAACGCGTTGTTGTCGCGGGCTCGGGTATACGTGCTCAAGAGCCTGGACGAAGCGGCCCTGCGCAAGCTGGTCAATCGCGCCCTGACCGAGGAGCGTGGCCTGGGCGCGCGTCAACTGAGTGTCGGCGACGAAGCCTTCAAGATGTTGATGGCGGCGGCCGACGGCGATGGCCGGCGCATGCTCAATTTACTCGAGAATGCCTCGGACCTTGCCGAGGATGGCGGCGAGATCGGCGTCGATCTGTTGCAGAGCCTGCTCGGCGACAGCCGTCGGCGCTTCGACAAGGGTGGCGAAGCCTTCTACGATCAGATCTCGGCGTTGCACAAGTCAGTGCGCGGCTCCAACCCCGATGCGGCCCTGTACTGGTACGCGCGCATGCTCGATGGTGGCTGCGACCCGCTGTACATCGCTCGCCGGGTGGTGCGCATGGCCAGCGAGGACATCGGCAATGCCGACCCTCGCGCCTTGAGCCTGTGCTTGGCGGCCTGGGATGTTCAGGAGCGCTTGGGTAGCCCCGAGGGTGAGTTGGCGGTGGCCCAGGCCATCACCTACATCGCCTGTGCACCGAAGAGCAATGCCGTGTACGTGGGCTTCAAGGCCGCCATGCGCGAGGCTGCCGAGCATGGTTCGCTGGAAGTGCCGCTGCACTTGCGCAATGCCCCCACCAAGCTGATGAAACAACTGGGGTATGGCGAGGAGTACCGCTACGCCCACGATGAGCCCGATGCGTACGCTGCAGGTGAAGACTACTTCCCCGAACAGCTCGAACCGCGCCAGTACTACCAGCCGGTACCCCGGGGCCTGGAACTCAAGATCGGCGAAAAATTGCGCCACCTCGCCGAGCTGGACCGCACCAGCCCTCGCCAGCGGAGAAAGCCATGATCGCACTCATCGCTGCAGTGAGCGCGGGAGGTGTCGCTGGAACCTTGCTGCGCTTTGCCACCAGCAATTGGGTGGCGGCGCACTGGCCACGCCACTTCTATCTCGGTACGCTGGCGGTCAACCTCATCGGTTGCCTATTGATCGGCTTGCTCTACGGCCTGTTCCTGCACAAGCCGCTGGCGCCGGTCGAGCTGCGCGCCGGGCTGATCGTCGGCTTTCTGGGGGGGCTGACGACTTTTTCCTCTTTCTCGCTCGATACCGTGCGCCTGATGGAAAGCGGGCAAGTTCCGCTGGCCTTGGGCTATACCGGTATTAGCGTAATCGGCGGGCTGCTTGCCACTTGGGCCGGCCTGTCGCTGACCAAATTCTGAACCAACACTCACATAACGAGAGAACGATATGCTCGATTCCAAACTGTTACGCGGCCAACTTCAGGAAGTGGCGGATCGCCTGGCCTCCCGTGGCTTCAGCCTGGATGTCGCGCGCATCGAATCCCTGGAAGAGCGCCGCAAGGCCGTGCAGACCCGCACCGAGCAACTGCAGGCCGAACGTAACGCCCGCTCCAAGTCCATCGGCCAGGCCAAGGCCAAGGGCGAGGACATCGCACCGCTGATGGCGGACGTCGAGCGCATGGCGGGCGAGCTGGCAGACGGCAAAGTTGAGCTGGACGCCATCCAGGCCGAACTCGACGCCATCGTGCTGACCATCCCCAACCTGCCGGACGCCAGCGTTCCGGTCGGTCCGGACGAAGAGGCCAATGTCGAGGTGCGCCGTTGGGGTACCCCGCGTGACTTCGACTTCGAGATCAAGGACCACGTGGCCCTGGGCGAGATCAGCGGCGGCCTGGACTTCGAAACCGCAGCCAAGCTCTCGGGTGCACGTTTTGCCCTGCTGCGCGGCCCGATCGCCCGCATGCACCGTGCCCTGGCCCAGTTCATGATCAACCTGCACACCAGCGAGCACGGCTACGAAGAGGCCTACACCCCTTACCTGGTGCAAGCCCCGGCCCTGCAGGGTACCGGCCAGTTGCCGAAGTTCGAGGAGGACTTGTTCAAGATCGCCCGTGAAGGCGAGGCGGACTTCTACCTGATCCCGACCGCTGAAGTGTCGCTGACCAACATCGTCGCTGGCCAGATCATCGATGCCAAGCAGCTGCCGATCAAATTCGTTGCCCACACTCCATGCTTCCGCAGCGAAGCCGGTGCTTCGGGCCGCGATACCCGTGGCATGATCCGCCAGCACCAGTTCGACAAGGTCGAGATGGTGCAGATCGTCGAGCCGTCCAAGTCGATGGAAGCCCTCGAAGGCCTGACCGCCAACGCCGAACGCGTGCTGCAGGCCCTGGAGCTGCCGTACCGTGTCCTGGCCCTGTGCACCGGCGACATGGGCTTCAGCGCCGTGAAGACCTACGACCTGGAAGTCTGGGTGCCGAGCCAGGGCAAGTACCGCGAGATCAGCTCCTGCTCGAACTGCGGTGACTTCCAGGCCCGCCGCATGCAGGCCCGCTGGCGCAATCCGGAAACCGGCAAGCCTGAGCTGGTGCACACCCTCAACGGTTCCGGCCTGGCCGTAGGCCGTACCCTGGTTGCGGTGCTGGAGAACTACCAGCAGGCCGATGGCTCGATTCGCGTGCCGGATGTACTCAAGCCTTATATGGGTGGCGTCGAGGTTATCCGCTAAATGGATTACCTGCCGCTGTTCCACAAGCTGCAGGGGGGGCGGGTACTGGTCGTCGGTGGCGGTGAAATCGCCCTGCGCAAGGCGCGTCTGCTGGCCGATGCCGGCGCCGCGCTGCGGGTGGTGGCGCCGGAGGTCGACGGCCAGTTGGCCGCGCTGGCCCGTGAGGGTCGCGGCGAGGTCCTGGTGCGCGGCTACCAGCCAAGCGACCTGGACGGTTGCCGCCTTGTGATCGCCGCCACCGACGACTCCGTGCTCAATGCCCAGGTTTCTGCCGATGCACAGGCGCGTAGCCTGCCGGTCAACGTGGTGGATGCGCCAGCCCTGTGCACGGTGATCTTCCCCGCGATCGTCGACCGTTCGCCCTTGGTGGTGGCCGTCTCCAGTGGCGGTGATGCACCGGTGCTGGCGCGTCTGATCCGGGCGCGTCTTGAGGCCTGGATCCCGGCTGCCTACGGCGAGTTGGCCGGCCTGGCTGCGCGTTTTCGCGACAAGGTCAAGGCGCTGTATCCGGACGTCAACCAGCGTCGCGGTTTCTGGGAGGATGTCTTCCAGGGCCCGATCGCCGAACGTCAGCTGGCTGGACAGGGTAGTGAAGCCGAGCGCCTGTTGCAGGCCAAGGTTGAGGGCGCGGCGGTGCAGCAAGGGGGAGAGGTGTATCTGGTCGGTGCCGGCCCGGGCGATCCGGACCTGCTGACTTTCCGTGCCTTGCGCCTGATGCAGCAGGCCGACGTGGTGCTGTATGACCGGTTGGTGGCACCAGCGATCATCGAGATGTGCCGGCGAGATGCCGAGCGCATCTACGTTGGCAAGCGCCGTGCCGATCACGCTGTACCCCAGGAACAGATCAACCGTCTGCTGGTCGATCTGGCGCGTCAGGGCAAGCGGGTGCTGCGCCTCAAGGGTGGCGATCCGTTCATCTTCGGTCGTGGCGGCGAAGAAATCGAGGAGTTGGCCGAGGAGGGCATCCCGTTCCAGGTGGTGCCGGGTATCACCGCGGCCAGTGGCTGCTCAGCGTACGGCGGTATTCCGCTGACCCACCGGGATTACGCCCAGTCCGTGCGCTTCGTCACCGGGCACCTGAAGGATGGCACCAGCAACCTGCCCTGGGATGATCTGGTTGCGCCTGCCCAGACCTTGGTGTTCTACATGGGGCTGGTCGGCTTGCCGACCATCTGTGCCGAACTGATCCGCCATGGCCGCGCGGCCAGTACCCCGGCGGCCCTGGTGCAGCAGGGGACTACGCGCAATCAGCGGGTGTTCACCGGGACCCTGGCGGACCTGCCGGAGCTGGTGGCTCGCCATGAAGTGCATGCGCCAACCTTGGTGATCGTCGGGGAAGTGGTGCAGCTGCGCGAAAAGCTGAAATGGTTTGAAGGTTCGCAAAACAGCTGAAATTGTTGGCGCCTTTTCGCGGCATAAGGCCGCTCCTGCAGGTCGGCGCAAGACTCGAATCTCGCGTTGTGCATGCAGGGGCGGCCTTGTGCCGCGAAAGGGCTGCAAAGCAGCCCCAGCGTCATCAGCCTTGTCCCCAGATTCCTCGCCCTGGCAAGCGCTCCCGGTCATGCGCCAGCCCGAAGTCCTGCAGCGGCCCCTTGGGCACGATGCCGTTCGGGTTGATGGTCTTGTGGCTCATGTAATAGTGCTTCTGGATGTGCTCCATGTTCACGGTCCCGGCCACGCCTGGCCACTGGTACAGCTCGCGAAGCCAGTTGGACAGGTTCGGGTAGTCGGCCAGACGACGCAGGTTGCACTTGAAGTGGCCGTGGTACACGGCGTCGAAGCGCACCAGGGTGGTGAACAGGCGCACGTCGGCTTCGGTGAGGTATTCCCCCGCCAGGTAGCGCTGACGGCCCAATAGGGCTTCGAGGTGGTCCAGCTCGGCGAACACTTGGTCGAACGCTGCCTCGTAGGCTTCCTGGGTGGTGGCGAAGCCTGCGCGGTACACGCCGTTGTTCACGGCGGGGTAGATGCGTTCGTTGAGTGCATCGATGGTCGCGCGCAGCGGCTCGGGGTAGAGGTCCAGACGGTTGCCGGTCAGCTCATCGAATGCGCTGTTGAAGATGCGGATGATCTCTGCTGACTCGTTGTTGACGATGCGCTTTTGCTGTTTGTCCCACAGTACCGGTACCGTCACGCGGCCGGTGTAGTGTGGATCATCCTGGGTATAGCGCTGGTGCAGGTACTGCAGATCGTCCAGGTGGTCGCCCGAGGAGCCGTGCTGCCGATCGAAGGTCCAGCCGTGCTCGCCCATCAGCCAACTCACCACCGACACGTCGATCAGCGGCTCCAGGCCTTTGAGGGCGCGGAAGATCAAGGTGCGATGAGCCCAGGGGCAAGCCAGGGAAACATACAGGTGGTAGCGCCCGGCTTCGGCTGCCGGCAGCTGATTGCGGCGTTGGGCGTTCTCGCGCTGGAACGCGCCGTCCTTGCTGTTCTGGTACCACTGGTCATGCCAGCGGCCGTCGATCAAAAGGCCCATGGTGAGCTCCTCGGAACAAAGTCGTTTGTCGTTGGAGCTCAGTCTAGGCAACTCTGTTCGAATAAATAGCGCAAAGACTGCCGTGATCGGATCGATTTATTCGATGCTTTTGCGGGTCGCCCAATAGCTGCGTGCGGTTTCGAAGGCCTGTTCACGGCCATGGCCAAGCCCGCGCAGGGCCATTGCCATGGTCGCCACCACGGCCAGTTCGCCGTAGCTGTCCTCGGCTTCGCCGCGCCATACCGTCAGCAAATGCTCAGGTTGCAGGGTGGCCGGTTTGACGTGGCGTTGGGCGCTCAGCGCCGGCCACTCTTCGTCCCAGGCTGCACCGGCGGTGGTGCCGTAGAGATGGCTGATCACATCTGGGTTGACCTCGATCTCCCCGCCGTCGCCCTTGATCACCACGGCATGGTCGCCCAGCAGGCGGCTGGCCTCGCGGTGTACCGCCTGGTACCCAGGATGGAAGATGCTCTGCAGGCCGCAGCGGGCACCCAGCGGATTGAGCACGCGGGCCAGGGAGTGAATCGGTGAGCGCAGCCCCAAGGTGTTGCGCAGATCGATCATCCGCTGCAGTTGCGGGGCCCAGTCCTGCAGCGGTGCGAAGGCCAGGCAGCGCTCGTCCAGTGCCTGGGCCACGGCGGGCCAATCGCGGCACAGGAGAACGTCCAGCAGGTCCAGCAGTTGTTCGGTATACAGCCGGCCAGCAGTGTGCGCACCGCCGCCATGCAGGAGAATGCGCACGCCGTTGCCAGCCAGGCATTTGGCCGCCAACAGATACCAAGGCAGGTGGCGCTTCTTGCCGGCGTAGGTGGGCCAATCCAGGTCCACGTCGATGGCCGGAGCCTGCAGGTGAGCGCGCAGGGCTTCGGTGAAGCCGGCAAGTTCCTCGGCGCTTTCTTCCTTGTGCCGCAGCAGCATGAGGAAGGCTCCCAACTGGGTGTCCTCGACCTTGTCTTCGAGCAGCAGGGTCATGGCCGTGCGAGCTTCTTCACGGGTCAGGCCGCGGGCGCCGCGTTTGCCTTTGCCGAGGATGCGCACGAATTCGGCGAACGGATGTTCGGCCGGGGTTTGCAAGGTAAGTGGGCGAGCGATGGTCATATGCAGTTGGTCGGCTTGGGCAGGCCCGCCAGTTTGGCGGCCAGTTTGGCGGGAGTGCCGTTGAACAGGCGATTGAGGTGCGGGCTGTTGCCTTTTTCCGGACCCAGCTTGAGGGCGGTGTACTTGATCAGCGGGCGGGTGGCCGGTGACAGTTGGTACTCCTCGTAGAACTGGCGCAGCAGCGCTAACACTTCCCAGTGATCGGCGGTGAGCGGGATGCTTTCGCGCGCAGCCAGGGCTTCGGCGACTTCGTGGGACCAGTCTTGCAGGTCGACCAAAAAGCCGTCCTTGTCCAGGGCGATCTGCCGATCGCCGACAGTCAGGTTGCTCATAGCCAACTGTTGACCTTGTGGTAGTGCAGTGACAGTTCAACGAAGGCCGGGTAGTCCACGGGCTTGGCCAGCGCGCTGTCAATGGCGCGGGCCTGCAGATCTTCGGTGAGGGCGTATAGGCGATTACCCAAGGCGGCGCCTTCGAGCTTGCGCTGGGGCTCGCTGCCGGGGCGCAGGGCGTAGACCGCGTCGCCGCACAGCAGCAGGGCGTCGTCTGTGCCCAGCAGGCGCAAGCAGCTGTCCAGGCGGTTGTCGCTGAAGGGCGAATGGCTGATTACATGCAAGGTCGTCATCAGAGCGTCACCACCTGGTCAAAACGGGCAATCAGAGCGGTCAGGGCTGCGTCATCCAGCACCTCGACCGGCAGTTCCAGCGCGTCGCCGGCCAGGCCCCGCTCGGCCAGGCTGTGACCGCAGGCGAACAGTTCCTCGACACCGAACATCGGCAACGCCTGGAGATTGGCGGCGAGATTCTTCTGCTGCAGTTCGCCAGGCTGCTGGCCTGCGGCAAGCTGGAACACGCCGTCATCGAGGAACAGCATGCCCAAGGGCAGATCGAAGGCGCCGCCAGCCAGGGCGATGTCCAGCGCTTCGCGGGCGCTGGGGCCGTTCCAGGGCGCTTGACGGCTGATGATCAACAGGGACTTGGCCATCTCAATCACCTCCGAAGCAGACCAGGCGGTCGGCGACTTGTGCTGCCTCATGCAACTGGCCGAGGCCCGACAGCTCCCAAGGGGCTGGCAGGTTCACGGCGGGGCGTTGGTAGCGGTTGGCTTCGCTTTCATCCAATACGCCCCGACGCAGGGCTGCGGCGATGCACACCACGGCATCGAGCTGTTGGCTGTCGATGAAAGCGCGCCATTGGGCGGCAACGTCCAGCTCATCCTGGGGGGCGACGATATTGGCCGAGGCGCTGTGCACCCCGTCCTGGTAGAAGAACAGCCGGGCAATCTCGTGCCCAGCGGCCAGCACTGCCTCGGCGAAGCGCAGGGCGCGACGCGAGGAGGGCGCATGGGCCGGGGAAAAAACCGCGATGGCGAATTTCATGGAAGGCTCGTGCAAAGGAATGGGGCCATGATAAAGCAAAAAAGCCCGCACCTGTCGGTGCGGGCTTTTCGGGCCTACGGTAGCCTGTCAGGCCTGGCCCTTGCTCTCTGGCAGGAACCAATTCAGCACCAGGGCGCAGATGCCGCCGGTGGCCACGCCAGACTCCAGCACGTTGCGCAGCGCCGCTGGCATGTGTGCCAGGAACTCCGGCACCTGGGCCACGCCCAGCCCCAGCGCCAGGGACACCGAGATGATCAGCAGGGCGCGACGGTCCAGGCGGGTGCTGGCCAGGATGTTGATACCCGAGGCTGCCACGGCGCCGAACATCACCATGGCCGCGCCACCGAGCACAGGCTCCGGCACGGCCTGGATCACGCCGGCAACGCTCGGGAACAGACCCAGGAGTACCAGCATCAGGGCGATCCACACGCCGATATGGCGGCTGGCGATTCCGGTCAACTGAATGACGCCGTTGTTCTGCGCAAAGATCGAGCTGGGGAAGGTGTTGAATACACCGGCCAGCAGCGAGTTGGCACCGTTGACCAGCACGCCACCCTTGATGCGCTGCATCCACAGCGGGCCTTCGACCGGCTGGCGCGAGACCTTGCTGGTGGCCGTGACGTCGCCGATGGCTTCCAACGAGGTCACCAGGTAGATCACCAGCATCGGAATGAACAGCGCCCAGGAGAAGCTCAGGCCAAAGTGCAGCGGCATTGGCACCTGGAACAGCGCGGCCTCATGCATGCCGGTGAAGTCCAGACGGCCGAGGTAGCCGGCCAGGGCATAGCCCACGGCCAGGGCGATGACGATGGCGCAGCTGCGCATCCATACCACTGGAATACGGTTGAGGATCACGATGATCGCCAGCACCACGCCAGACAGCAGCAGGTTCTCGCCATTGGCGAAGGTGCCGTTGCCCATGGCCGTGAAACCACCGCCCATGCTGATCAGGCCGACCTTGATCAGCGTCAGGCCGATCATCAACACCACGATGCCGGTCACCAGCGGGGTGATCAGGCGTTTGACGAACGGAAGGATGCGCGACACGCCCATTTCCACGAACGAGCCGGCGATCACCACGCCAAAAATGGCGGCCATCACGCTTTCCACCGGCGTGCCCTGCTTGACCATCAGTGCACCGCCGGCGATCAGCGGCCCGACGAAGTTGAAGCTGGTGCCCTGCACGATCAACAGGCCCGCGCCAAACGGCCCGAAGCGCTTGCACTGAACGAAAGTCGCGATGCCGGAAATCACCAGGGACATGGAGACGATCAGGTTGGTATCACGCGGGGAGACCCCCAGGGCCTGACAGATCAGCAGGCCAGGGGTGACGATCGGTACGATGATCGCCAGCAGGTGCTGAAGCGCTGCCAGTAGGCCGATCAGCGGCCGCGGCTTGTCCTCGAGACCGAGGACCAGTTCATTGGCAGGCGCCGCCGCGCCCGGCCCGTGTTCGATGGAACTCATGGGAAGCTGCCCAGGATGAAAAAAGGAGCGCATTCTACGGGGCGAGGCCGGATAGGGGTAGGGGAAAATGCGCGGGCGCAGCGTTGCCGGGCAGGAGAATGCACTGCTGGCCGCTCATCGCAGGTCAACGTACAGCTCATGTATGCGCAAGACCGTGTCGGCGCGGGCTTGTCTCGCGATGGGGGCGCAGCGGCCCAACAATCGCCCACAAAAAAGCCCGCCGAAGCGGGCTCTTTCTTGTGCCAGTGGCTATCAGTCGTCGCGGCCCATGATGCCGAACAGTTGCAGCAAGCTGACGAACAGGTTGTAGATCGATACATACAGGCTGATGGTCGCCATGATGTAGTTGCGCTCACCACCGTGGATGATCGCGCTGGTCTGGAACAGGATGCAGACCGACGAGAACAGCACGAAGCCCGCGCTGATCGCCAGTTGCAGGCCGCTGATCTGGAAGAAGAAGCTGGCCACGACCGCGCCGAGCAGCACGAAGAAGCCCGCGGTGATGAAGCCGCTGAGGAAGCTCATGTCCTTGCGAGTGACCAGCACGTAGGCCGACAGGCCACCGAAGACCAGCGCGGTCATGGCGAAGGCCGAGCTGACCACTTCGGCGCCGCCGCTCATGCCCAGATAGCGGTTGAGGATGGGGCCGAGGATGAAGCCCATGAAGCCGGTGAGCGCGAAGGTGGAGACCAGGCCCCAGACCGAATCACGCAGTTTGGCGGTGAGGAAGAACAGACCGTAGAAACCGATCAGCACCACGAACACGTTCGGGTAGCCGACCCGCATCTGCTGGGCGATGAACGCCATGACGCCGCTGAAGGCGAGGGTAAGCGCCAGCAGACTGTAAGTGTTGCGCAGGACGCGGCTGACTTCCTGCTGCTCGGCCTGCTGGCCGTGGTGGACGGCATAATCCTGTTCGCGCATGGCGACACTCCTGTGGTGTGAAACCTGTGGTTCGAAACGAATGGTTGCAATGAGGATACCAGAGCAGCTGCAAGGCGCGACACAGAGAGTTTGACAGCTTGTTTCATTGCGGTATGATTGCCGCCGCAAAAATTGATCCTGGAAGCGTGGCCGAGTGGTTTAAGGCAACGGTCTTGAAAACCGTCGATGGGCAACTATCCTAGAGTTCGAATCTCTACGCTTCCGCCATATTCAAAGCCCTGATTATTCAGGGCTTTTTGCGTTTTTGGGGTAGGCAAATCATTGGTGCCACCACCCGCGCCACCTCTTATCTTCCCGCAAAGGCCCCAGATAACGGCGCGCTTAGTGTCATCAAGCGCAATTTGTCGAAGAAAAGGCAGCCTGTGTGATAATTCATGGAATCGAATACAGGTTCTGCACAGCGTCCGGCTGGACCGCGATGGCCTAGCGCTCGAATGCAGTCGTAAAGATCAGATTGTTTTCGAAATGATGAAACCTTGAGGTTGAAGGTCTCGCTGTTCGAGCGGGATGTGCCGTTGGCGCTGTTGGAATACGCAGTCCCAGCCGTCCGCGCCTTTGTACCGTGCGTTGAAGGGGAGATGCCAATTCGCTAAATGGCTAAGTGATATCGTTCGCTATAGCGAACTGAAATATATAACTTTTTTTACGGGTCAAACACCAACGGAAGGTGTAGGCTCGAAAGCCGAAGTGTGACATTTATTTCAAAAAAAGGGGCAGTGTGGGTCCGAACCTATCCATTTCAGTGGGGTGGCCGGAGATTTCACATGAACAGTTCCATAACGCCCAGAATGCTGGCGCATGGCGTGATGCTGTCGCTTCTTGCAGGTTTCTTTCTTGCTGGCTGTGCACACGATCCTGACATCCGCATGGGGCATGACAATTCCTCGGGCTACACGGGGAAAAATCCATCGGCTTACTTAAGTTGTGTGAAGAGTGAGCTTCCGACGAACGCGAAGACTTACACGCAAGAGAATCAAGGCGCGCTTGCGCTCTATGTCGACAGCACCGACCCAAACCAGGCAACAGGTCTAGTCGAAGTTAAAGATTCAGGGCAGCAACATCAATATTTGGCATATCAGCGAGATGCCTGGTACGACCAGGGCCGGTTACTCGATGCGGCGCTGATGTGTTCAAGAGCCAGCCTTTGAGTATTTTCCTCCTCCTCATCAAGCCCAGCCTGTGCTGGGCTTTTTGTATCGTCCTGCGCAACGTCAGGGCAGCTGCTTTTTCTGAATGAAGAATTTGATGAATATGGCACGTATGCCTTCTACCCCGAGCAGTCCGATTACGCCGCCGAAAAAGGGCGCGGTATCGCTCGTGACGCCGATCAGCGATAGCCCGTGGCTTGCAGCAAGGGCGAGAGCGCCGCACAAGGGGGCTTCGATCAGCACCCGTCGCAGTGAGCCGCCTCCATAGACCACTCGTAACGCTGCGATGATCACGGCCAAAACGCCTGCGTATAGACCTGGCCAATTGTCTTGAAGCCAGCGTTCGAGCCAGGCCCAGGCCTCAGGTCGGTCAAACATGACGGCGCGCTCCCTCTTGGCAATACGGTTGTGAGCGGTCAAGGGGACCAAGAGCGGCAACGTTGGTCATAAGGCGATTGGCGGGGCAGGGCATGGAAGTATCCTTGGTAACGGCGAGATATCGCGTTGATGAAGGCATGGTCTGCAGCAAGACGGAAACCGGCAATCCGCAGATGTTCTAGGGCGGGGGCTTCATGGCGCACTGCACGTCTTTTCGTTTGCCCCCATCGGCGGCACACTCTGCGTTCGTTCGCCCTCAGATGAGCCAACCATGATCGATATTCACAATGTGACCGCCTTCCAGCAGCAGACCCGCGTGCTCGATGGGTTTTCCCTGCACATCGGCGAAGGCGAGAAAGTCGCCATCCTGGGCCCCAACGGTGCCGGCAAGAGCACGCTGCTCAAACTGATCACCCGCGAGCTCTACCCGGTGGAGCGCGAAGGCAGCCATTTGCGTCTGTTCGGGAGCGAAACGGTCAACCTGTGGGCCTTGCGCAGCCGTATCGGGTTCATTTCCCAGGACCTGCAGGATGATTACACCCCCTATACCCAGGCCCTGGATGTGGTGGTTTCCGGTTTCTTCGGAGCCATCGGCGCCCATGGTCATTTGCAGCCGAGCGATGAGCAGCGCGAGCAGGCGCGTCACTTACTGGCGGTGGTCGAGATGGCCGGCTACGAGCAGACCATGTTCCAGCGTCTGTCCACCGGGCAGCGACGCAGGCTTCTGCTGGCGCGGGCATTGGTTCATCGGCCGCGGGCGCTGATTCTCGACGAGCCGGCCAATGGCCTGGACATGGGGGCCAGTCTGGGCATGCTCAAGCTGTTGCGGCGTTTCTGTGGTGAAGACCACGCGATGATCATCACCACCCACCATATCGACGAGATCATTCCGGAGATCGAGCGGGTGGTGTTGCTCGAGAAGGGGCGCATCATCGCCGATGGCCCCAAGGCCGAAGTGCTGACCAGCGAACGTTTGTCCGCGCTCTACCAGACGCAACTGCGCATCAGCGAACAGGATGGCTGGTACCGCTGCTGGCATGCCTGAATAACGCCTGCCCCGCGCCCTATAGAAGCCGCCCCCGGCATTCGCTAAAGGGGCGGGGCTCTCTGACCTATTTTCCCTGTATTCGATCACCGGACAGCCGGTCGTTGACTCCCCTGGGCAGAGGACTAATCTCATGACGTGGGAAATATTCCCACAAAACAAAAAGACGCTGACTGGCTCAGAAGGGAACGTGCACAAGTCGCTTGCACTTTCATCACCATGGAGCGGCCGCTGGTTGGCTGGTTGCCCGCAGGGCGGCTGGATTCATTGGTTGTTGCGTTCGATTCGAGTATGAAAATGCAACCCTGAAGCGGAGATTCGTCATGCTGCTCAAAAAATGTTTGTTGGCGCTGGCCATCGGTGGCGTCCTTTCGGCATCGCTGGTGTTGGTGCCCGACTCGATCAGTGACTTCTCCAGCGCCTACGCCAAGGATGGTGGCGGCGGTGGAGGTGGCGGCCATGGTGGAGGCGGTGGCGGTGGTCACGGCGGCGGAGGCGGTGGTCATGGTGGTGGCGGTGGTGGCCACGGCGGCGGTGGCGGCGGTCATGGTGGTGGCGGAGGCGGCCACGGTGGCGGTGGAGGTGGTCATGGCGGTGGCAGCGGCGGTGGCGGTGGCCATGGCGGGAGTGGCGGTCACGGCGGCAGCGGTGGCTCAGGTCACGGAGGTGATGGTGGCCACAGCGGTAACAGCGGCCATGGCAACTCAGGGCGTGGCAGCGATGATGGCGGTGCCCATGGTGTCGGTCACGGTGCCGATGATGGCGCCAATCATGACGCCGGCGGTCCTCATGGTGTCGGCCATGGCGCAGATGACGGCCCCAACCATGACGTTGGCGATGATCACGGTGTAGGTCATGGCGCAGATGATGGTCCCAACCATGACGTTGGCGACGATCGCGGTGCAGGCCGTGGAGCCGATGACGGCCCCGACCATGATGTTGGCGATGATCGTGGCGGTGCCTGACCGCTGAACCTCGGAAGCCGAAACCCGGAGCGATCCGGGTTTCGCGCCGCAGAGGCGGGTAACCGGATCGGTTGTGGTGTGCTGGGCAAGGTGCTGGAATGTACCGCCCGTAAGCACCGAGCGCTCGCCCCTTGGTTAAGGAAGCTCTGCAATGTCACTGCCCACTTTACCTCCCTCCCTCTTGCCGGCATTGCACGCTGTCATGCGGCCATTGGTGAGGTTGATGCTGAGAAAGGGGGTGACTTTCAACAGCTTTGTGAACCTGCTCAAGGAGGTCTTCGTGGAGGTCGCCGAGCGTGAGTTCCGTCTTGACGGAAAACCGCCCAGCGACAGCCGCATCAGTTTGCTGACGGGCGTCCACCGCAAGGATGTCCGGCGTTTGCGGGCCCAGGTGCTGGAAGACGATGCCAGCCTCCCGGAAGCCGTGTCCTTTGGCGCGCATCTGGTGAGCATCTGGCTGAATCACGCCCCATTCTGCGAACAACCTGGCCAACCCCGGGCATTGCCACGGTTGGCCAGCGTGGGCGGCGAGCGTTCGTTCGACGCGTTGGTTGCGGCGTTGAGCACGGACATTCGTGCCCGGGTCGTGCTGGATGAGTGGCTTCGCCTGGGGGTCGTGAGCGTCGATGAAGAGGATCAGGTCCATTTGCAGACCCGCGCATTCATCCCTCAGCGCGGTTTCGAGGAAAAGATCGCTTATTTCCGGCACAACCTGCATGACCATGCTTGTGCCGCAGTGCACAACCTGACCGAAGCCGGGGAGCCGTTCTTCGAGCGCAGTGTGCACTACGACAGCTTGTCCCTGGCCGGTGTGCAGCAACTCAGAGACGCCGTCCAGACCGATGGCATGCAGGTACTGCTTGCCATCAACCAACTGGCCGCCGAACTCGAGGAGCGCGATCCGCCGCCTGCGGACGCTCGTCAGCGCATGACGGTGGGCCTGTATTTCTACTCCGAAGCCAATCCGGCAGAGGTCGCATCCGCGACCAAGGCCCGTGAACCATGAGCATGACGTCGCGCCTGCTGAGTTCGCTCGTAGCCTTGTGCTGTGCGCTTGTCCTGTCGTCGTCGCTGAGTGCGGCGCCCGCCTGCCTCGAACCGGGTGGTACCGGCGGCACAGGCATGGTGGCGCCGGGCGGTGTCGGTGGGACGGGTGCGCCAGACAACGGCGTCGGCGGGACCGGTGCACGTCCTGGCGGTGGTGGCATCGGTGGTACCGGTGCGCCACAAGACGAAGGCGGCGTGGGTGGGACCGGCATCGTCGGCACCATCACAGGGTTCGGCTCGATCTGCGTCAACGGCGTAGAGGTCCATTTCGACTCCAAGGTGGCGCTCAGCGAGAATGGCCTGCCTGCCAGCAGCCAGCGATTGGCGATCGGCCAGGTAGTGGCCGTTGAGGCCCAGCCGTCCCGTCGAGGGCTGGAGGCGCGCAGCATCGCCATTCTCAATGCCTATGAAGGGCCTGTGACTGGGCTTGCCTCCGGCGATACGCCGATGCGCGTCATGGGCCAACCGGTGCGAGTGGCGGCAGGCGCCCGGGTGGCGCCGGGCCTGCACATCGGCGAGTCGGTGCGTGTCAGTGGTCTGCGCAATGCACGGGGTGAGGTCGTGGCCAGCCGTGTGGATCGTGCCCCGGGGCTGGCCCAAGCCAGTGCCATCGGCGATATCGGCAAGGCCGGCAATCTGCAGGGCCTGGCCCTGAGCAAAGCGTTGCCGCCCACGGGTGAGGTGCTGGTGCGCGGCGCCTGGAACGGCCAGCAACTGAGCGTGGTGCAAGCCAGCCGGGATCCGGGCTTCCCCTTCGCCGGGCGGGTGCGCAATGCCTTGGTCGAAGGCCTGGTGCGTGGGCAGCAGGGTAATCGCATCGAGGTCGGTGGTTTCACAGCCTTTGTCGACCGCGCTACCCAACAGCAAGCGGCGACGCTTGCTATCGGCCAGCGCATCCGCGTTAGCGGTGTGTTCGACGCTGGGCGCACCATTCACGCTCAGCGCATCGAAGTGGTGCATGAGCATCACGGCGATAGCCATTCCCTTGGCATGCAGCCCGCACAACCTCAGGGGGGCGAATCCGATGAGTCCCGGGAGGTCGAGTCGGGGTCGTCTGAAGGAGGCGAATCCGGGAAGCGAGGTGGCAGTGGCTCCAGCCATGAACAAACCCAGACTCGCGAGCGCGTCGAAAGCGGCGAAGCCCGAGAAAAGGTCGAACGCACAGAGGTGTCCGACTCGGGGGATGTGGAGCGTCGAGAGCGCATCGAGACGCGCGAATCCGGCGATCGCGTGGAAACCCGCGAGCGCATAGAGGTGTTCGAAAATGGCGTGCGCGTGGAGCGAATCGAGCGGATCGAGAAGATCGAGCGTTCGGACCGGCCAGACAAACCCGAGCGCATCGAAAAGATCGAGCGCATCGAGAAGATCGAACGACCAGAAAAAGTCGAGCGTCCCGAGAAGGTGGAACGACCGGAAAAAATCGAACGCCCCGAGAAGGTCGAACGTCCGGACAAAGTCGAGCGACCTGAGAAGGTGGAGCGCCCTGAAAAGGTCGAGCGACCCGAGAAAGTGGAACGGCCCGAGAAGCCTGAGCGCTCGGAGCATTCGGGCTCTCATTAGGCGTCGGTCTGCCAGCGTCCGGCTATGCTTCAAGGCATCCAGTCCGGGGGTGTACCGCACCTGATGTGAATGTCCTGATCGCAACGAGGTAGGCATGATTTCGATGCGTGCGCTGTTTCCCTGTCTGATGACTTTGGCCTGGCCAGCGCTGGCGGATGAAGTGACATTGTCCACGGGGGTGGATTACTCACGGGGCGACTACGGCACGGCGGCCACCAGCGAGACTTGGTACGTCCCGGTCATCGGCAAGTATGAAACCGGCCCGATGATCTACAAATTGACCATTCCCTACCTACGTATCACCAACCCCGCGGTAGGGCCGGGTGGTGAGCCGTTGGCGGGTGACAACTGCGGTCGCGTCGAGAGCGGGCTCGGCGATACGGTGGCCAGCGCCGATTACGCCCTGCTCGATGGCAGCGACGGCGGCAACCTGCTCGTGGACCTGGTGGGCAAGGTGAAGCTGCCCACCGCCGATGAAGACCATTGCCTGGGCACCGGCAAGACCGATTACTCCGCCCAGATCGACGTGGTGCGGGCATTCGGCGTGGTGAGTGGTTTCGCCACGCTGGGTTGGAAGAAGTTCGGCGATCCGGCCGATACGGATTTTCGTGATCCGATCTTCACGTCCATCGGCCTGGTCAGCCGGCTCGCACCTGCCACTTCGGTAGGGGCGGTATACGACTGGCGGCAGAAAGTGACATCCGACGGCGATGAGATTCAGGAGTTCACCCTGTTTCTGACCCAAAAACTCAGCGAGGACTGGAAGGTCCAGCTGTACGCGTTGAAGGGGTTTTCCGACGCGAGCCCCGACTCTGGCGGCGGGCTGTTGCTCAACCATTCGTTTTGACTCAAGGCGGGTGCCATTGCCTCGGGGCTGCTTGCAGCCCGGTCGACTTTCACGGCAAGCATCACTGCAGGGTAGGGGTGTCCGGCACATCGCGCAGTGTCGCCTCTATGCCGGCGATGGTTCTGGCGAGCTTGTCGGCTTCCTGGTCGCGACCTTGGGCTCTGAGCAGGTCACGCTGTTGGCGCAAATTGAGCAGGGTCTTCTGTAGGGCCAGGGCGGAGGTTCGATAGGGGTCCATGTCGTGCTCGTGCATTCCATGCAGTGGTGGGAGGCCGCGACCGTATCAGCTCGTTCAAACACGTGAAACTGATGTTTCATACAGCAGCGGCCGGACTCGTAGTCTGAAGGCTACGAGTTCGCAGGAATGCTCTTACATGAAAGGCTGGAGGAGTGTTACAGGTGGTGTACCGCCTGTAGCCCTGCACTCAATGTTCATAGGGGTTGCACGGGCTGTGGCCCGCTCAGTGCGCCGCTCAGGTTACCCATAGCCAGTGTTGATCTGCGGAAAAGTTATGTTGCAAATGATGCCGGGCTCGGGCTCCGCCCAAGGTTTGTCGCTCCAGCCACCCGCGCCACCAGAGCCGCCAATTCTGGCTCGGGGCGGAAAGCCCGGACGATGGCCTCACCCGCTCGGTATGAGACACAGGGCGCGGTTGGAGTGGACTTGCGCTAGCATGTCCCTCCGTTTTTGTTTTTCGGATATTGCCCATGAGTACCCCGCGTTTGCGCCAGGCCACCCCTCAGGATGTGGACCGTTGCTACCAGATCGAGATCAGCGCCTACGAAGGCGACGAGGCCGCCACCCGGGAGAAGATCGCCACACGCATCGCTCAGTACCCGGAAGGATTCCTGGTGCTGGAACTCGAGGGGGTGGTGATCGGGTTCATCAACAGTGGCTGTGCCTTTGAGGTGGTGATATCGGACGAGGCCTTCAAAGAGCTGGTCGGCCATGACGCCCAGGCACCTAATGTGGTGATCATGTCGGTCGTCGTTGATCCAGCATTCCAGGGGCGGGGCTTGGCAGGCTTGCTGATGAGTCACTTCGTCGAGCAGATGCGTCAGCGCGGCAAGGCTACCATTCACCTGATGTGCAAGGATCGGCATGTGGGGCTGTACGAAAAAATGGGGTATCGCTACGTGCAGCCTTCGGCGTCCGACCACGGCGGCATGGCCTGGCATGAGATGGTCATGACGTTATGAGCGTTCGGTGCGGCGGCGCTGTTACTTCAAAAAAAATGAATTGAAGCGGCAAAGGTGTTCTGTTGAATACTTTGTCGCCGCCAAGCCGACCCATGGGGTGGCCGTCTTCTCAGGCGCTCCTGACGCTTGGCTTATATTCGTTTTATTGCACTTAAGCCCCATTTAATTTCAATTAATTTCAGCATGCCAGCATTTTAAGCTCGTCCTGTCGCCGCGCAGTCCTGCGGCTTCAGGAGCTTTACCATGTCGTATGCCTGTGAACCTCAAAACCCTGCCACACCCCCAGCCGACGACCTGATCGATTGGTTGCGCATGCTCATGCGCGCCGAGCGTGCGGGTGCCCGGTTGATGCTCGACAGTGCCTGTCAAACCCGGGATCCAGCCTTGCTCCAACGCCTGGAGCAGTTGCATCACGGCGAAGCGGAAAGCTGCCGCCGCCTGCGCAACTGCCTGGAGCGTCTCGACGCCAAACCTGGCGCGGGCATGGGGGACTTCCATGCCAAAGCCATGGCCATTGCCGATCTGCACGAGCGCCTGCAATTCATCGCCCGCGGCCAACGCTGGGTCGCCCGGCAATTGCAGGCGCGCCTGCCTTCGATCACTCAGCCCTGGCTGCGCCAGGAGCTTGAAGTTGTGCTGCGGTTGCACCAGGACCCCTCCGACGTTTGATTGGCCAAATCGGCGACGCCGCCGATGGCTTGCTGGTCATCGAGGACCTGCACAACTTCGGCGCCGACTACGACTGCACGTTGATGGCCTGGCACGATAGGGACAGGTGTGCTCTTACAGAGACGTTCAGTCTCATCTGATATGCTTTTTTTGCACGAACCTGAATCTGTAACCGTATCAGCCCGGAGCAGACAATACCCATCAAGCCCAGCCTTCCGAACCGGCGTGTGCTGGGCAAGCTGCGCTGCACTGCATCAGCACCGGCCAGCCTCGCCGTTTCGTCATTATCTGTAGAGGTTCCGATGGGCAAGCTCGCACTGTTCCTGGGTGGATTCCTGTTGCTGACAATCCTGGTCGGCTTGTTGGGCACCATTCCGCCAAGCTGATGATCTCCATGGGCCTGCCGACTTCATTGGCGGGCCTGGCCATTCCTGGGCATGTCCCGCTTACCGACGCTGCAGGGCTTGGCCGTGCAGCGTTGTCGTGTGTGAGATAAGTCGTTCTTTGTGCTGGGAAATCTGTCCACAAAAAACGTGGGTAGGTCTGTGGATAAAATGCTGCAACCCAAGCCAGCGGCGGGCTCTGTTAAATTGAACAGAATTTGAGCAGGGTTGTCTGCGAGGGCGCGAGCGCCTGACCGAGCACGGATACATTCAGTGCAGAGCCTAGCGCTGTGGGCAGGCGTGGCGCACCCTCTGCAGCAACTCGCGCACCCGCACGGGCAGTTCGCCGGCGGGGTACACCGCATGCATCTGTGGGTCCTGGCCGGTGCTCGAGGTCAGGCGATAGCTCGTGCATACCCGCACCAGACGCCCACTCTCCACCAAGGGTTCTGCCACCCAGTCGGCCAGGCGGGCAATCCCGGCGCCCGCAAGAGCACTTTGCAGGATCGCGCCCCCAGCGCTCAGGCGCAGGCGCGGATGTGGACGCACGCTGGTGATCTGGCCATCGCGATAGAAATGCCAGGCCTTGAGTACGCGCGGTGCGGTATGCAGGATCAGCGCGTGACCTTCCAATGCCTCGGGATGTTCGGGTGTGCCCTGGCGGGCCAGGTAGTCTGGGCTGGCGTACAGGTAGCGGCGATAGGGCCACAGGGGGTAGCCGATCAGTTCGCTGGACTGGGGGAAGGCCCCTCGGATGACGAAGTCGAACTTGCCTTCCAGCGGGTCGAGTGCCTGGTCGCTGAACTGCACATCCAGGGTGACTTGAGGGTATTGCTCAGAGAACGCGGCGAGTACTGCGGGCAGCAGCTGTTGGCCGAGCAGTTCCGGTGCGGCGAAGCGGATCCAGCCTTGGGAGGATCCGCTGAGCGCTGCCAGTTCGTCGACGGCATCCCGTTGCACATCCAGCAAGCGCTCGGCATGGGGCAGCAGGCGTTCACCGGCTTCGGTGAGGGTCACGGTACTGGCGCTTCGGTTGAGCAGCTTGGCCCCGGCGTTGTCTTCCAGCGCCTGCACGGCGCGTGTCACTGCGCTGGGCGAGCGGCCCAGGGCGCGGGCGGCGGCCACGAAGCTGCGCTTGTGGGCGACGCTGACGAAGGCCTGGATTTCACGCAACATGTCCAATGCCATGGAGGGCTCCTGATTGCAGTTTTAGCAACGTCGCATTTCAACATAAGTGCCGTCGTTTGATTAGCCTTGGGGGCTCTGCTTTTCGTTCTGGAACCCGCCCCATGATGGACATAGCGCTGCTTTCATTGTTTGCCTTCGCCGCCGGCCTGATCGATGCCGCTGTCGGAGGTGGCGGGTTGATCCAGATTCCGGCGCTGTTCAACGTATTGCCGAACGCGCAACCGGCCGCGCTGCTGGGCAGCAACAAGCTGGCTTCGGTCTGCGGCACCTCGTTCGCGGCGCGTTCGTTTCTGCGCAAGGTACACCTGGATTGGGGCCTGATCGTGCCGGCGGCAGCCAGTGCCTTCGTCATGTCGTTCGCCGGTGCCGCCACGGTTTCGCTGGTGCCGCCCAGCGTGATGCGCCCGGCGGTGTTGGTGCTGATCGTGCTGATGGCCATCTACACCTTCTGCAAGAAGGACTTCGGGACCCTGCACAAACCTGCCCGGATCGGGCGCAGGGAGCAGTGTCTGGCGGTGCTGATCGGCGGCGCGATCGGCTTTTACGATGGCCTGTTCGGTCCGGGTACCGGAAGCTTTTTGATCTTCCTGTTCATTCGCTTCTTCGCTCTGGACTTTCTCCATGCCTCAGCGTCGGCCAAGCTTGTGAACATTGCCACCAACCTGGCCGCGCTGGTGTTCTTCATCCCATCGGGCAACGTGCTGTGGGCGATCGCGTTGCCGATGGCCGCTTTCAACATCCTGGGGGCGCTGACGGGCACCTGGCTTGCGGTGCGCAAAGGGGCAGGATTCGTTCGTGGTTTGTTCCTGGTGCTGTTGTGCGTGCTGATCGCCAAGCTGTCGTGGGACTTGCTGGCCGGTTAGGTCAGACGACCTGGCGCTGCGCTTCGGCCTGCTCGACGCGGTTGCGACCTGCGGCCTTGGCGCGGTAGAGCGCTTGGTCTGCCTGGACCAGCAAGCTGTCGAGGCTTGGCGCCAACTGTTGCGCGCGGCAACCGGCCAGGCCAATGCTGACGGTGATCTGCAAGCGCCGCTCTGGCAGCATCACGCGCAGGTCCTGCACGGCGCGACGCAGACGCTCGGCAGTGAACTTGGCCTGTTCCGGCGCAAGCCCTGCCAGGATGATCACGAACTCTTCTCCTCCGAGGCGGGCGAACAGCTCGCCTTCGTGCAACTGATCCTGAACAGTGTGGGAGAACTGACGCAGCACCTGATCGCCCACGGCATGGCCGTATTGGTCGTTGATGTTCTTGAAATGATCGATGTCCAGCATCATCAAGGTCAGGGGCATGGCTTGTGCATGCTGCTGACGACTCTCGAGCAGGGCATTGGCGCGGCGGGTGAAGGCGCTGCGAGTCAGGGTGCCGGTGAGATGATCGATGGTGGCCTGGTGCGCCAGACGTGCCAGGAGGCTGCGGTTGGCGTTGCTGACGCAGGCCACGACCAGCGGGCCGAGCACCAGCATGGCGATGCCCAGGCGCGCTGACATCAGCGTGTTCACCCCAGGCATGCTCTGCGGGAGACTGAAATGCATGAGGTTCAGCGCCACGGCGACGATCAGCGTGGTGCCGGTGGTGAAGGTCAGCAATGACACCATGAACGATGAGTATGTCCAGGCGCACCACAGCAGGGCGGCGATGGGGAAGGCGATGGCGCCTGGCCCGCCGAAGGCGATGCTCAGGGCCAAGGATCCGAGCAGGACCAGCAGCGGCATCAGGCGAATCGCCTGACCGCCGCCTCGAATCAACGAGCGCAGGTTCGGTGCAGTGAGCAGCATCGGCAACACCAGCACGTTGGTCGAGAACTGTTCACTGAACCAGGCCAGCCAGGTGGCCTTGAGCGACTCCTGGAACCAGGGCGCGGCTACCACACACGCCATGCTTGCTGCAACGATGGCCCCGGCGGCGCTGGCGCCGAACACGCGCAATACCCCTTGGGGGGTACGCATGCGACGGTGCACCCGTGGCAAATGCGACAACACCCGCCAGAGAGTGATGATCACGCCCAGGTTGCACAGGTTGAACCACAGCGCAGGCTTCCAGGCGCTACCGGTGGCAAGATCGGCGGTGACCATGGCCAGCCAGACCAGGCCGCACCCTGCGAGGGTGGCCTGGCGTGGGTAGCGCAGCAGCACGCCTGCGAGCACGGCATTGACTGGCCAGAACAGCGACAGGGATTCGATCGGTCTGGCGAGAATACCGCCCAGGGTCAGGGCGAGGGACAGGCCGAACAAGGCAAGAAGAGGAAGCAGGCGCGACTGGGCTGGAAACACCATGGGCTGGACCGGCTGGCGGAGACGGAATCCAGGAAAACGCCTGTAAGCACCTGGGGTAATGAGGCGTCAGTGTGTTTCCTGAGCAGGGGGATGTCAATTAGCTGGTGTCTTGGCCGCCTTCAATGTGAAAGCGGCCATTTTCGTCGATTTATTGACGGTCGCTACAAGCCGAAGAACCACGGCACCAGGAACACCGTCACTAGCATCACCACCACCGTGAAGGGCACCCCGACTTTGACGAAGTCCGCGAAGCGATACTGGCCCGGGCCGAGGACCAAGGTGTTGACCGGCGAGGACACCGGCGTCATGAAGGCTGCCGAGGCGGCCAGGGCCACCGTCATGGCGAACGGGTAGGGTGACATACCCAGTTGCTGCGCTGTGCTGATCGCCACTGGCGCCATCAATACCGCCGTGGCGGTGTTGGAAATGAACAGCCCAATCAGCGCAGTGACGGCGAACAGGCAGCCCAGGATCGCATAAGGCCCCGCACCGCCCAGCAGGCTGACCAGGCCGCTCACCGCCAGATCGATGCCTCCGGTTTTCTGCAGGGCCAGAGCAAAGGGCAGCATACCGACGATCAGCACCAGGCTTTGCCAGTGGATGGCGCGGTAGGCGCTGTCCATGTCGATGCAGCGCCCGGCGCCCATCAGCACGCAACCGATCAACGCGGCGACGACGTTGGGCACCACACCGCTGACCATCAGGCCGACCATCACCACCAGGCTGATCAATGCGAAGGGAGCTCGGGTCCGGGCGGGTGCCACCTGGTCGATTTCCGCAGGCAGGCTCAGGACCAGAAAGTCCCTGGGCTGGCTTTGCAGTTGGCGTATGGCCTTCCAGGGGCCGACTACCAGCAGGGTGTCACCCAGGCGGAGTTTTTCTTCCACCAGTTGTTCGTCGATGGCGGTCTGCTCCCGGCGCAGGCCGACGACGTTCAAGCCAAAGCGGCTACGGAAAACCAGCTCCAGGATGCTCTTGCCGATTAGCTGCGACCCGGGCGGCAGGGAGACCTCGGCCATACCCAGATCCTGGGACTGATCGATGAAGTAGGCGGCTTTGAAGTGCAACGGCTCCAGTTGCATGGTCTGGCACAGGCTGCGCAGGTTGTCACGGTTGGCGAACAGATCGAGCAGTAGTACGTCGCCCTGATGCAGCACGGTGCTTGAATCGGCGACCATGACCCGGGTGGTGAACTTGTGCTGGCGCTCGATGCCGATCACGTTGGCGCCATGGCGGGTACGCAGCTCCAACTCGCCCAAGGTGTGCCCGATCAGGGGCGAGTGAGGTCGAATGCGCAGGCGACGCTCGCGTCCGTTGAGCTTGTAGTCCAGCACCAGATCAAGGAGGGTGCGACGCGTCTCCACGCGGCCATCCTTGCGCACCTCGCCATTGAGCCAGTGGCGAGCGAACAGCATGTAGCCGATGCCAAGCACCAGTACCACCAGGCCGAACGGAGTGAAACTGAAGAAGCTGAAGCCCGCGCCACCATGACGGACCAGTTCGCTGTGCACGACCACGTTGGGTGGCGTGGCCACCAGACTGAGCATGCCGCTGATCAGGCCCGCGAAGCTCAGCGGCATCATCAGCCGACTGGGGGGTAAGCCAAGGCGTGCAGCGATGCTCAGCACCACCGGGATGAAAATCGCCACCACGCCCGTAGAGCTCATGACCGAGCCCAGACCGGCCACTGAAATCATCAGCAACACCAGCAGACGCGCTTCGCTGTTGCCGGCGCGTTCGCTCATCCATTCACCGATGCGGTAGGCAATACCCGTGCGTACAAGGCCTTCGCCGATCACGAACAGTGCTGCGATCAGCACCACGTTGGGGTCGCTGAAACCGGCCAGGGCCTGCTCGATGGTGAGAATGCCCGAAAGCGGCAGGGCCAGGATTACCAGCAAGGCGACCACGTCCATGCGTGGGCGATTGATGACGAAAAGTGTGACGACGATGGCCAGCAGGCCGAGGACCCAGAGCAGCTCTTGGTTCATGGGGAGGAGGTGTTCCTTCACTCGAGGGGCACGGTAGAGAGTAGCGCCGAGTGTGGCACCGTGCAGTGAAGGAGGTGTTGATATGTTGCAGTGTTTTGATGAGCAGAAGGGGCTGCAGGCAGCCCCTGGATACAGCGGCGGGAATCAGTGGCGGTGACGGCGGTGGTGGTGGCCGCCGTTGTTGTCGCCCATGTGGTTGCCCAGCGCGCCACCTGCGGCACCGCCCAGGCCTGCACCAATGGTCGACCCGGTGGAGCCGCCTACCGCGCGGCCCAGGATGGAGCCGCCGGCCGAACCCAGGCCGCCACCAATGGCGGCTTCGGTACGATTGCCCTTGCGTGCGCCAACCGCGCTGCCGGCCGCGCCGCCCAGGCCTGCGCCGATGGCTGCACCGGTGCCGCCGCCGATCTGTTGGCCAACAATGTTACCAAGGGCGCCACCCAGGCCGCCGCCGATGGCTGCGGTGCCATCGCCGGCAAATGCGCCCTGGCAGAACAGCAGGCCGAGGGCAAGGGAAGGCAGAGTCAGACGCATGATTTGAACCTCAAACGAATCATCAGGGTAAGGTGCCGCGGCACGGGCGGCGGGTCAGGAGTAAAAAGACGTTGCTGTGTCAGTCGTCGTCGCGGTCGCGATCACGATCACGGTAGTAGCGATCGCGCTGGTGGCGCTCTCTATAGCGATAACCGTCGTCGTCGCGATCGCCACGGTCGCGGTAATAGCGATGGTCCCGGTCACGGTCGCGCCAGCCACCGTCATCGTCGTGGTAGTGGTGGTAGCAGCCACCGAGGGCGAGCACGGTGGCAATCAACGCAAAACTCGCAATGCGCTTCATCACGATATAGGTCCTTGATCCGCAAAGATTTACGGGGTACCTCCTGTGACCTGAAACGCTCGATTTGGTTTCTTGGGCACGCAAAAATCTGTCGCTCCAGCGATGAGCGGCACGTCGGGCGTTTTTTGATCCGTCTCGTGGATGCGTCGGATAATTCATTTGCCGTGGCCGCAGTGCTAGAGTCGCGTTCTTTTTTGCCTCGAGGATGGAAAAATGCGAGCACTTGTGCCGATGGTCGCCGCTCTGGTGTTGGTCGGTTGCGCCTCAGCGACCATGGATGCTGCACGTAGCAACGCGCCGACCGCGCAGCTCGACTCGCAGAAGACGCCGGACATCGTCGCTCAGTGCATTCAGTTCAGTTGGCAGGAAGAGGCGGCATTCGGGATTGATGCCAGCGGTTATCTGGAACCACGCAAGCAAGGTGGCTTCACTGTCTATACCCGCGAGGCCGAGTCGTTCGCCGACATCTATCCGCAGGCCGGCGGCACGCATGTGGACTACTACGCGCAGAAGAACGACACCATGGCCCTGCGTCGCCGCGCTGCGGCAGCGACCTGCCTGTGAGTCAGCGGGGCATGTAGCGAAGCTGCCAGCGCCTGGGGATCTTCAGCGAGGCCAAGCCCAGCAAGGCTGCCAGCAAGGCGCTGGCGAGCAGGGCCAAGCGGTCGAATTGCTGTTCCAGCAATACGCCGGCAATGGCCCCCAGGAACATGCCGAACCAGGGGATCAACTGCACCCGCCAGCCCAGCTTGCGCTGGCCGAGCAAGGTGCGTCCCAGGCCGCGGCCGAAGCGCGACAAGGCACCGGTGACATAGGTCAGGCCGATGGGCAGCCCGTTCACTTCCTCGACCACGGCATTGATCATGCCCATGGCCATGACCGCCGCCAGCAAGGCGGGCAGTTGCAGAATCTCAGGCAGCAGGCCGGCCAGAGCCAGCAAGGTGGCGATCAGGCCCAGCAACGGCCAGGGGCGGCGGCCTGTCTTCGCCGCAACGACCACCCCCAAGGCATTGCCCAGGATGAAAGCACCGATCACCAGCACCAGGCGCAACACGGGGCCCAGTTCGGCGCTGCCCAGCGACACCGCCAGACGTGTGGTGTTGCCACTCATGAAGGACACGAAGTCGCCCGTGGCCATGAAACCGATGGCATCGGTCATGCCGGCCAGCACCGACAGGCCGGCGACGAAATAAAGGCCTACTGTGCCACGGCGCTGCACATGTCGATGGCACTGACCTTTGGCCGACTGGCTTCCCGGCAGCATCGTTGTCTCCCCGGTTCAGTTCAGACGGGCCTGCAGCCCGGCGATATGGGCTTGCAGGCGCTCATGCTCGTCGCGTTCGGCCGTGATGTCCTCGAACACGCTGATCAGGTGTTCGGGTTGGCCGTCGGCGTGTCGCTGCAGTGAAGTACGGGCGCGTACCCAAAGGTAGTGGCCGTCCTTGTGACGCACGCGTTTTTCCACTTCGTAGCGGTCGATTTCGCCAGCCAGCATGCGCTTGAGCAATATCAGGTTATCCGGCAGGTCTTCGGGGTGGGTGAGCTGCTGGAAGGTCATGCCGTACAGCTCCTGCTCGGTGTAGCCGAGCAGTTCGCAGAAGGTACCGTTGACCCGCTGCCAGCTGCCATCTGGGTCGATGTAGGCCAAGGCGCCCCATGCCAGCTCGAAGATCGTGCGAAAACGCTCCTCGCTCTGGCGCAGCTCAGCTTCGGCGACCTTGCGCTCGGTGTCGTCCATGCTGATGCCGACCATCTTCACGGAGCGCCCGGCGCTGTCCTGCAGCACGGTGGCGCGCGACGCGATCCAGCGCTGGCTGCCATCCGGGCGGGTGATGCGAAAATCGCACTCGCACGGAGTGCCGGTGGCCACCGCGCGGGTGTACATGGCATGCATCTGCTGGGCGTCTTCGGGAGCCACATGGCCCCAGAAATCCTCGTTGCGTCGTACCGGCCAGCCGTACACGGTCTCGACGTTGGGTGAGTAGGTCACCTCGTCGCTGACCAGGTTCCACTCCCAGGTGACGATCCGCGCGCCTTCCTGGGCCAGCTTCATGCGCGTCTCGCTCTCCATGATCTCGGCGGTGTAGCGCCGGCGCAGGTCGGTCATCGGCAGCTCCACCACCTCGGCGTGCTGCACGCTTTGCAGGGCCTCTTCGCCATAGCGCAGCCAGATCCAGTTGACCTTCAGAAAATCTGCCAGCTTGCGCAGGTTGTCGTAGTCGATCTCGCCGCCACGGGTCCATTTGTGCACGGCTGTGCGCGAAATGCCCAACGCAGTGCCTACCGCTTGTAACGTCAGTTTGTGGTGTTCGAGCAGTTCCTTGAGGCGAAAGGCGAAGCTGTTTTCCGTCATGTTCAGGGTCCTGGCAGAGACGCGAGCTGCGAGTATACCTGAGCTGTCAACTTGAGGTTGACGCGGCGCAACGTTGCCGGTCAAGCATCGTGCGGCTAGCGTAAGGGGCGATTTCATCACATGACAGGGATGCACCGTATGAAACGATCACTGGACCTCAATCGCGCCAGTTGGGACGAGCGTGCGCCGCTGCATGCGGCCTCCAAAGACTATGAAGTCGAACGCTTCGTCGCACAGGCGGATCATCTGGAGAGGTCATCAGCGCGCTGTTGGCCTCCGGCCTGCACCTGACCATGTTGGTGGAGCACCAAAGCATTCCCTGAGAGGCGTTGCCTGGGCAGATGGAGAAGGGGGGCGACGGCGAATGGCGTCTGCGCCACGCGCCGTGGCGCCTACCGCTGAGCTATACCCTGCAGGCGGGCAAAGCCTGATCAGGAAAGAAAACCGCCGTCCACGTTGAGCGCGGTGCCGGTGGTGTAGCTGGAGGCGTCGCTGGCCAAATACAGCACCGCCCCGGCCATCTCGCTGGGATCGGCCACGCGCTTGAGGGGTATCTGCTGCAGGGCGGCATTGCGGATGGCATCGTTCTTGACCAATGCCGAGGCGAATTTGGTATCGGTCAGGCCTGGCAGCAATGCGTTGCAGCGGATGCCGAACTGCGCGCACTCCTTGGCGAATACCTTGGTCATGTTGATCACCGCAGCCTTGGTCACCGAGTAGATGCCTTGGAACAGCCCGGGCGACACGCCATTGATCGAGGCGACGTTGATGATGCTCCCGCCGCCGTGTTCGCGCATCAGCTTGCCGGCTTCCACCGACATGAAGAAGTAGCCGCGGATGTTCACATCCACCGTTTTCTGGAACGCGCCCAGGTCGGTGTCCAGCACATTGCAGAACTGTGGGTTGGTGGCCGCGTTGTTGACCAGGATGTCGAGGCGTCCGAACTGTTCACGGATGCTGGCGAACACCTGCTGGATCTGCTCCATTTCACCGATGTGGCAGGCCATGGCGGTGGCCTTGCCTCCAGCGGCGGTGATGGCGTCGGCGACCTGTTGGCAGCCCTCGAGCTTGCGGCTCGAGACGATCACATGGGCACCTTGCTGGGCCAGCAGATGGGCGATGGCCTCGCCAATGCCGCGGCTGGCGCCAGAAACGAAGGCGATCTTGCCGCCGAGGTCGAACAGCGTGGTCTTGGACATGCCGGGTTTTCCTTGTTGTCAGAGTGAGGACTTGTCGATCACTTGCAGGGCCATATGCTCCAGCAGCCGGTTCATGTGGATGAACTGGGCAAAGCGCTTGTCCTGGGTTTGGCCATGGTGGAAGCGGTAGTAGATTTGCTGGACGATGCCGGCCAGGCGGAACAGGCCATAGCAATAGTAGTAATCGAAGTTGTCCAGGCGGATGCCGGCGCGCTCGGCGTAGTAGTCGACGAACTGGCGGCGAGTCAACATGCCCGGGGCATTGCTCGGCTGGCGACGCATCAATTGCACGGGCGGTGGGTCGTTGGCTTCGATCCAGTAGGCCAGGCTGTTGCCCAGGTCCATCAATGGATCGCCCAACGTGGTCATCTCCCAGTCGAGCACACCGATGATTCGCATGGGATTCTCGGCATCGAGGATGACGTTGTCGAAGCGGTAGTCGTTGTGCACGATGCCAGGGCGCGGGTGGTCGGCGGGCATCTTGTCGTGCAGCCAGGCGATCACGTGTTTCCAGAGCGGTGCATCCGGGGTCAGGGCTTTTTCGTAGCGGCTGGTCCAGCCTTCGATTTGACGTTGCACATAGCCTTCTGGCTTGCCCAGGTCGGCCAGGCCGCAGGCGGTGTAGTCGACCTGGTGCAGTTCCACCAGACGGTCGATGAAACTCTTGCACAGCGCCTCGGTCCGGCTGGCATCCAGACCCAGCGCAGGTGGAATGTCCGAACGCAGGATGATGCCCTTGACCCGCTCCATCACATAGAACTCGCCGCCGATCAGCGACTCGTCTGTACAGTGCGCATAGGCCTTGGGGCAGTAGGGGAAGCCGCTGTTGAGCTGGTTGAGGATGCGAAACTCCCGGCCCATGTCGTGGGCGGACTTGGCCTTGTGGCCGAACGGTGGACGACGCAGGACAAGTTCTCGGTCCGGGTAGGCGACCAGATAGGTGAGGTTCGATGCGCCGCCAGGGAACTGGCTGATTGAGGGCGTACCCTGCAAGCCTGGAATATGGGCCTTGAGGTAGGTATCGATGACGGCCGGGTCGAGTTCTTCGCCGGGGCGTACCTGGGTGGACTGATCGGTGAGCGTCATGCGTTTTCCTTATTTTCCAGCGCAATAACTATTGGCTAATCTAATTTCGCTCGGTCACTGGCACAAGCGTGCTCAGGGGCTTATAGGCAAGGGTGTTGCTGATCGATCACTCATCTTGATGGGCGCGCGCCGGCAAAAAAAAACCGAAGCCAGTTGGCTTCGGTTTTTTCATCGGCGAGCGCTCGAGCCACTCAGGCCGGGAACAGCTCGCTGAGTTTCATCGACAGCATCATGTCGCCTTCGACACGCAGCTTGCCGCTCATGAAGGCCTGCATGCCATCGGTGTCACCGCTGACGATGCCTTTGAGGGTTTCGCTGTCCATCACCAAGGTGCAGTTGGCGTCCGGGTTCTCGCCTTCCTGCAGGTTGCAGGTACCGTCCTTCACGATCAGCGCGTAGTGCTTGTCTTCGTCGGTGATGTTGAAGCCGAACACCAGGTCCAGGCCGGCGGCAGCGGATGGGTTGAACTTCTCTTGCATCTTCTTGACGGCATCAGCTACGGAGGTCATGGCGCATTCCTTATAGAGTGATATTCACGTCCCTCAGCGGGGACAACAGGCCGGGCTCATCGATAGGTGACAAGCTCCGGCGTCCTCAACAGTTGCACATGGGCTTGACTGTTGAAGGAAGCCAGTACGACGTCGTTGCCCCGGAACTTCAGGTGGCTGAGCGACGTGTTGATGATCTGCCAGTTCAGCGCGAAAGCTTGGCTGGGTGTGATCCGGGTAACCAGGTGGAGCAGGGCGGCGATGGTGCCGCCGGAGGTAAAGATGGCAATGTTGTCGCCTCGGTCTGCGCCTTCGAGCACACGTGCAAGGCCGCCTTGGACCCGGGCGGTGAATGCCTGCCAAGTCTCCAGGCCATCGCTTTGGTGTTCGCCGTCGTGCCAGCGTTGCACCATCAGCGCGAACAGGCGCTGGAACTCGCTGCGATGGGTCGTGCCATTGCGCAGGATATGCAGCGCGTCGGGCTCTTGTGGCAGCAGATCGGGAAGCAATGCACGGATGACGCCGTCGGCATCGAACTCGTTGAACGCCGCGTCGGTCTCAATGGCCGGTGTCGAGCAGCCGTGGGCCTGCATGGCTTGCAGCGTCAGGCGCGCGGTGTCTTGCTGGCGGCGCAGGTCGCCGGCCAGACACCGATCCAGACGCAGGTCGAGTTGGGCCAGATGTTCCCCTAGTGCATGGCTCTGCCGCGCGCCCACGGGTGAAAGGACGTCGTAGTCGTCGGCACCGAAGGAGGCTTGGCCATGTCGGATCAGGTAGATATTGCCCACGAAGAGGTCCGGCCCAAGGGAGTTGCTGCGAGGTTAGGATGCGACAGACAGGCTGTCAACGAAAAAACATACAAGCGTTTGAAAAGGTTGTTTGAACTGTGTTGCCAGCGTTTTCCCTGGCTGGCAGCGCCACTGACGCACCGGTATGCTTGGTGCAGTTTCGCGCCTTCAGGCGCTGGTCTATCAAGGAGTCAATGTGGAGTTTCTTGCCAACTGTCCTTGATCTCGGGTAAAGCCAAGCAGCACGGGGCTTCCACCCAAAATGACCATTCTCACCTCTAAATCCGGTGTCACAAATCGTCCCAACGTGTCACAAATCGCAGTGCCTTACGTGTACCGCAGAGCCTCTGGTCGGTATCACCTCCGAGTCCGCCTCAAGGGCTCCCACACCTCCTGTACGATCTCGCTCAAGACCACCAATCGACCTGCTGCCAT
Organism: Pseudomonas sp. NY15354; assembly: GCF_048068075.1. Lineage (NCBI taxonomy): Bacteria > Pseudomonadati > Pseudomonadota > Gammaproteobacteria > Pseudomonadales > Pseudomonadaceae > Pseudomonas > Pseudomonas sp. NY15354. The sequence goes on along the minus strand of NZ_JBLUPV010000005.1, from coordinate 163,501 downwards.
GACTACCGCCAAGCATCTCCTTCAGACTCTCAAGGCGTTTCATCTCGATAATCCTGAGGCGAACTTTGAGGATCTACGGGCCAACCTTCGGGACATCGCTGAGGAAGCCTTGGGCAACCCTCAAGGGGAAGCCTATGGGCTGGTCCTGTCGGATGTCTCCGAGAACCTCGCTGAGATCGCCGAAACGATGCCCATGAGCTTGCCCCAAGCGCAGGCCGTGTTACTGGCTCAGCGGGTCCTGACGGCTGCTCAAGGGCGGCACAGCGGCGACCTGAGAGCACTGGTCGAGCTGCTCAATGGGGACCTGAAGGGTTCGATAGGTAATGCCAATCAGGATATCGACTCCGATAGTCGTGAGCCTGTGCCTGCTTCTATCTGTATTTCGCCCTCAACGGACACCTCAACGACCACCTCCAGTGACACCACCTTCCAGGCCCTCTACGACGCCTTCAAGGCCGAACGGGGCGGGGACAAGTCAGCCGCTACGCTGAAGAACTGGAATAGCAGCACCAGCACCATCGTTGCGCACCTCAAGGACGCCGATATGGCGAAGCACTCTCGGGCCACCTTCGTGGGCCTTCGTGATGCTCTCCTGAAAGGCCGTAAACCATCGTCGGCCAAAAAGGTCATGACCCACGCTTCCTCTGTCATCGGCTGGGCTGTGGCCACGGGTCTCATTGAACGGGACTATTCCAAGAAGCTGACCATCACCAAAGGTGCCGAGAGTGATCGCATAGCGTTCTCTAAGGATCACCTCAAGGTTCTACAGGGCTGGGCCGTGAGCAACTTCGGGGAAGACTGGCGAGCCTCTGTCATTGCCCTTGGGGTCGCCACTGGGGCACGCATTGGGGAGGTTCACCAGCTCACTGGCAGCGATATCTACAAGGTCGAGGGTCAATGGGTCGTGGACATCAATGACCGGGACGGCAAGACCTTGAAGAACAAATTCAGTCGTCGCGTGGTGCCCTTGCTGGGCATCCCTGAGGGCCACCTTGAGAAGCTCTCGCAGACCCAAGGGCGTTTGTTCACCCAGTCCAAGAGTGGCTTCGATCAACTCACCAATCAGATGATCCGTGACGTGCTCGGGACCAAGACCGGGGAAGGGCTGTCGTTCCACTCACTGAGGCACTCGCTGTCATCCGAACTGAAAACCGCAGGGGTATCGTTGGGCATCGTCCAGGCCATCTTGGGGCACAGCTCTGGGTCGCTTGCGTTCGATGTCTATGGGGGCAATGCGGCAGCCTCAATGGGGCTCATGGTGGACGCCTTGAAGCTGGCACGGGGGACGGTAGATAAAGCGTTTCATGGCCTCTCGCCACAATGATGTCTTAATGATACTGTTCGACCGTTTTCAAGGAGATTGCAGATGCGTAACGGTTCAATTGGATTGGTGAGTGCTATCGCACTTTTCCTCAGTTTTTCGGCTTCTGCGGGGGGAGATTGGATAAGCCTTGATGAATCCAAGGAAGGTTTTAAATGGGAAGCAAAGCCCGGCTCATTTGAGTTCTCTACGAATAGAAATAAAGTTTCTATTGCGGTCATCGCAGGGAGAGTGGTTAGCTCAAAGTCTTCTGATATCGACTTGTATAAGTGGTATGTTTCGGCTGCGGATTGCAGCAAGAAAATGGGTAAGCTTGTAAGCTTGGGTGTCGACGGCGAATATCAATTTGATAATGATTTCATGTATGGGAGTGGAAATGTGGCTTCCAGTATTGCTGAATTTATTTGCGCTGTGGCTGATCACAATCTTAAGAAAGCCGAAGGTAAAAGCCTGTAAGCTGGATGTCCTCGTGGGTCACCCTGAGCATTACCTGCTGTTCATCGCCACTCAGGTGGCTCGCTCGGTTGGACTAAAGAACCCAAGCAACGCTGTGTCGTCCTTCCGTACCCATAATGGGGACGTTAGGGGCCTGATCCAGTTCCGAGAGGTTCTTGCGGCCTACCATTCGTTGGGAGACCACCGGGACGCCAATGGGGTCTACCAACAATTGGTAGGCCGTCCCAATAGCTCGGTGATTCAGGTGAACTCGTGGATGGGCACTGAGAGCTGGGTCTATCAGATGCTCATGCGGGGAGACTTGAAGTCAGCAAACGACTTCCGTAACTGGATCGCTGAGGACGTGGCTCCGACCATCCGCAAGACTGGCCAGTACAACGCTGCTGAGTCGAGCGACCCAATCGCCGTGGGCATCATGTCCGTAGCGCGTTCCTACGTGGATTCTACGTCGCTCGCAGGGGTGTAGCCTTGCAGAATGAGCGTAGGATCGTTTTGTTTCCATGCAAACTGAATGGTTTTTCGTTTCGGTCACGAAAATCGACCTCCTGAAATCGCCGTGGTGATGCGTTCGGCACCCTACCTAAAGCGTGGCATTGATCGGAGTTTGCGTTCGCTGGCGAGCGTCTGGCGAGCTTGCAAAAACCCTCACTAAGTACGGCTCAAAATCGCTGTCGTAAAACCCCTCACTATGGCTGCACTCCCGCAGCGGCCACAGGAGGATCACATTCATGTCCAGTTACGACCCAGCTCAACACGAGGCAATCACTACCGCTGCGCTTGCCGTCCCAAAGCGTGGCCGAGGCCGCCCCACCAAGATCATCGCCAACTTGTTCTACGGCTTCATTGGGCCGACCACCGACTATGGCCAGTATCCCCACTTCGCAATGGACATCCTTGAGGGCATCGCAAGGCTCGACTGGCATGACCGCCCAATCGGCTCTGGTGGCTCGTCCAAACCTCTGTCCGTGAAGCGACTTGTTGCCATCCTCGCTGAACTCGAAGTCGTCTCAGCGGCAAACGTTATGGCGCAATACCGGCTGGGTCTCCGACAAGCTCAGCGGTATGTGAAGGCCGTTGAACTGGCAATGCCGTACCTGCTCAAGAGTCGTCCCGATGAGCTGACCCATGAGATGCGCTATGGCTTCCTGAAGAGCAGCCGAGTCAACGAGTGGGACGACCCAGGCGAACCGCCAAGCCCTGAAGTTCTCGCCAAGCTGCACCACGACCTGAGAACGCTGGGCGCTGAGGCTGCTGAATTAATGCCGCATACTTTAAAGAAACTCAACGAGACCCAAGCGGCCAACGGAATCGACCAGCTCATCGAGTAGACCCAGAGGGAGAGGGGTAATTGTAATTACACCCCTCATCTTTCATTCATCGAAAAGGGCATCTTAAAGAACACCGCAAAGGAGTCCTCCCAACATGACCAGCATTGTCTGCCCAGCTAACTCACGCCTCACCACTGAACAATTGACCACCTTATCCATGGTCTTCACCCGACCTGCTCGTGCTCAGCTCATTGAGCTACGGAACATCCTTAACAACCAGCATTCAAACTTCAGAACATACAAGGCTGGAGTGGTCACCTTCGACATGGATGCTTTAGCCCAACGGGTCCTCGCTAAGTGCCCCGCCAAGACGCTCGACCGATTGAACCTGCTACTCGAACAGGGGTTGTGTCTTCAAGCAATCGCTTCGACTCACTTGAGGATTCCTTTGAGCGGCTCCGAAGGAATCTCGCTCACAACTTGAAGGCATCCGTCAAGGCTGTCGTTAAAAACCCTCACTATGGCCAGGACAGGAAGACCAACAACAAAATAATTTCCTCGACCCTGCATAACAGCCGTCGCCACGGTTGATCTATTCGATGCCCTTCAGGCCCGCCATGTCCTGAATCAGCGTCATCAATACCACTTGAAACCCAGAACCTTTTGATCGTCCTTGAAGATGCCCATGCAGGCTTTCTCCTTGGCCGTCTGGTCGTGCGCGTCTATGGCGCAAGGACGAATCAAAGGGTCCCTAATAGGAGAACCCAAACCATGCAAATCAACATCACCAAAGTCCTGAAGAACGAAGTCACCGTGTCGGGCCAGACCCTGAGCCGTGAGTACGTCGAGAACATCATGCTGCCCATGCTGGTCGCCCAGTGCGGGGCCGTGAAGGGCCGTCAATTCGAGATCGTTAAGGCGTTCGATGAGGCCGGTCTGTCGCTCCAAGCGATTCCTGATGTCGCCCGAGAGTACCGCCAAGACCAGTGCGAAAAGGCCCAAGAACGTGCTCGCCAGCAAGCTGAGGCTAACGCCTACGCTGAGCGATGCCGTGAATGGACGCCCCGAGAGATCGCCCAAGCGAAGGCTGATCGGGAGGCCAGAGCCGCTGCCATTCGTGAGCATGGTGCTCGCATCCGTGCCGCTTCCCGTAGCAACAGCGGTGGCTGGTAACAGTACCTCGACACACAACCACTTAATTCATAATTCAGGAGACCATCATGACCAAGCCATTCCAGTACACCAAACCTTCGACCTACACCACCGCCATTGTCGATGGAAACACCGGGTCGATCCGATTCAATACTGCCGATGTCCGACCAGAGACCCAAGCGGCCACCGATGTGTCCGTCTATGTGGAGGCCCTCGTGGAAGCCGCTGAGGACTATCTGAACGGCGATGAGTGGCGAGAGGCTGCCATGGAGGCGACCCCTTGCGAGTTCCGTCCGGCTGGCTCTGAGGCCACTGGGCAACAAATCATCACCATGGCTGACCGCACCGTCACCTTCGACCCTCGCAAGAACTGGGACAACCAGACCGTCGAGAAGGGCGAAGTCCTGGCCGGTTCTGTGATCTTCACCGAGGCCACTGACACAGCATTGGTCATCAGCCACCGCGCTACCATCCTCGACCACAACATTCAGGCAGGCTTTACCGTCCAGTCCATGGAGCAAACCGCCGACAAGATGCTTCGTGACATCGAGCACAGCGCAGCCGGTAAGGTCGCTGCCATCTTGGCGACCGCTCCAAGCACCGAGAGCGTATCCGAGGCCAAGCCCACGGGTAAGCCTGTCGAGATCGCTGAGGACCTCATCGACATCCTGACCCTGAACATCAACCAGACCGTAGGCAACTCTCTCGCTGACTTCGTGGTCCTGCTGCCTGTGTCTCTCGTGGCTGTTCTTGAGCGTGCTTCTCAGCGTGCTGGTCTGGGTTCCATTGAGGAACTCATTGGCGCAGGCGTTCAGCCGTACACCGGCACCGACCATGGCATCTTCATGTTGCCCAAGCTGTTCACCTCACTGAGCTACCGTGAGCGTCAAGATGGCAACGTTTGGCGCATCGAGGCGACCCGAAACCCGAACGCCCAAGGCTGGGACATCGAGATCATGGCTGTCGTGGACATCATCGCCAATGGCATGGTCAAGGTAGCTCTGACCGAAGACGGTTTACAGACCGTTCAGGTGCCGTTCCCGCTGGTCACGAACGTGAAGCTGACGACCGAGTGATGAATAGTTCCGGGGCCTCTGAGCTATCATCCCGCCTCCAATCATTACACCTCATGAAAGGTAGGCGGATGGATCAGAAGCAGCTTCAGAAGGTTTTTGCGGCAGAGCTGGGGGATAGGCCGTACGCCTCCAGAATCAGCAAGCTGTTATTCGAAACGCTGATGGATTGCGATGGGAGAACCTTCAAGGCGGTGGTGGCTGAAATGGATTGGCTGGAGAAAATGCCATGGTCTTCAGCTACCAGAACCAAAAAACAGAAAAAGTTTTCGGGGGACGTATTAGGGAACCTTCGGCACACGCACTACACAACCTCTGAACATCTCATCACAAACATCGAACTTCACTGGACATCAGAGGATAGAGCGTCTGAGGTGCAAGCAATAAAGGACCTCATGACCGCCCCCGAGAATGCAGGCAAGTCTCATGAAGAACTATGGAAGCTAAGCGGGGACATCGCCGGTCAGCTCGTAGGTGCCTACACACAGCGGCGCTCCGAACGGAAGCTAACAGGTGAATGGCTGATCTATGGACTGTGGGAGGAAAAAAACTATTTCCTTGATCTGGGCTGTCATGCAGAGCTTACCGATGAACAAGCTTTGTTTGACAGGCTGTACTCTGGGTGCCCGGAGTTCGATTTCTGTTTCCAGTGATCGAAACGTCTAACAATAAGGAGAACCCCATGGACCACCTACAGGCCCTCTACTGGGTCTGTGTGGCCGTCCAACTGGGGTTCTGGTTGTGGTCGCAACGTTAGCTGCTCACCAGCTCACAGCAGGCCGCCTTAGTGCCCTTTGAGAATCTGACAGAAAAATCTGAAAGGTCACCATTACAAGACATCCCGCGCAGGTTCCCCCGTAGGCCCTCGCATGGGCGCTCATGGTTAGCTGCTCGCCAGCTCACAATGGCGCGATAAGGCCCCCACACGGGCAGACGATGAGGCATCCAAGAGGCCCGAAAGGTGCGCCGTTGGGCCTGCCTCAAGTGCTTCGGAATGTCACAAGACCGTACCAAAGTGTCACAAGCCATGGTAGCGTAGCCCTTTAATTCCGGGCATTGAGGACTACTGTGGAGTTTCTTGCCGAATACGCAAGCTTTCTCGCCAAAACCGCCACCCTGGTGATCGCCATTCTGGTGGTCCTGTCGGCCATCGCTGGCTTGCGGGGCAAGGGGCGGCGCAAGTCGGGCGGGCATTTGCAGGTCACCCGTCTCAATGAGTTCTACAAAGAGCTGCGCGAACGCCTGGAGGCAGGGGTGTTCGACAAGGCCCAACTCAAAGCTCTGCGCAAGCAGCAGGCCAAGGCGGAAAAACAGCAGAAAAAAGATAAGGCAGACGAGAAAAGCCGTGTGTACGTCCTCGATTTTGACGGCGACATCAAAGCCTCGGCTACCGAAAGCCTGCGCAATGAGATCACCGCGCTGCTGAGCCTCGCCACACCCCGTGACGAGGTCGTGTTGCGTCTCGAGAGCGGTGGTGGCCTGGTGCACAGCTATGGTCTGGCCGCCTCGCAGCTGGCGCGCATCCGCCAGGCCGGCATTCCGCTCACTGTCTGCATCGATAAAGTTGCCGCCAGCGGCGGCTACATGATGGCCTGCATCGGCGAAAAGATCGTCAGTGCCCCCTTTGCCGTGCTCGGCTCGATCGGTGTGGTGGCCCAGTTGCCCAACGTCAACCGCCTGTTGAAGAAGCACGATATCGATTTTGAAGTGCTCACCGCTGGCGAATACAAACGCACCTTGACGGTGTTCGGCGAGAACACAGAAAAGGGCAGGGAGAAGTTCCAGGAAGACCTGGATGTCACTCACCAGCTGTTCAAGGATTTCGTCTCCCGCTACCGCCCCCAGTTGCACATCGATGAGGTCGCCACCGGCGAAGTCTGGTTGGGCGTTGCTGCGCTGAACCGAAAACTGGTCGATGAACTGCGTACCAGCGATGAATACCTGAGCGAGCGCGCCCGTGACGCGAACCTGTTCCACTTGCGCTTTGCCGAGCGCAAGAGCCTGCAGGAGCGGATCGGTGTAGCGGCCAGCAGTACCGTGGAGAACACGGTGGTCGGCCTCTGGAGCAAACTGGGTCGTCTGCGCTAACACCTTGAGCCCCTTGAAGATTTTTTCTAATCAGGGGGTTGCAAGGATCAACGAATGTAGACATAATGGCGTCCATCGAAACGCAGCAAGCTTGAAAAAGCGCTGAAGTTTCAAGGAGATAGCGAAGCGAAGCGAAAGCTGCTAGCTCCGAACTTTGAGGCCGAGTAGCAAAGTGGTTATGCTCCGGATTGCAAATCCGTCTACGCCGGTTCGATTCCGACCTCGGCCTCCACCATTCGAAAGCCCCGCAGCCATTGAGGTTGCGGGGCTTTTTTCATGCCTGCGGATTTTGCTGGCCCCGGCCATTTGGGACAATCCTGGGACACTCGAAGAAATTGCATGTCCCACGTGTCCCCGGCAAAATCCGGTGCATGGCCACTATCGAGCAGCGCCCCAACGGGGCATGGCGGACCAAGATCCGCCGAAAAGGATATCCGATCCTCTCCGCGACCTTCGACACCAAGGCCGAGGCCCAGCGCTGGGCTGCCGAAATCGAAGGCGACATGTCGCGCGCCAGATTCGTCGACATGCGCGAGGCGGAGAGCACGACCCTGGAAGAGGCCCTTGACCGCTACTCCCGCGAGGTGACTTCGGCCAAGAAGGGCGCCAAGCAGGAGATGACCCGCATCGCCAAGTGGAAGAAGCACAAGCTGGCGAAGAAGGGCATGGCCGCGATCCGGTCAAGCGACATGGCTGCATACAGGGATGATGAGCTCAAGGAAGGGAAGTCCACCGCGACGGTCAAGCTCGACCTAGCGGTGATCAGCCACCTTTATACAGTGGCCATCAAGGACTGGGGGATTGAGGGGCTGAGCAACCCGGTGGCTCGGCTGAGGATGCCGAAGGGCGCGAAGTCGCGCGATCGGCGGCCGACTGCCCAGGAACTGAAGGATGTGATCAAGGCGGCTGGCGATATCCACGCTGAGATGCCGGCGATCATCGGTATTGCGGTAGAGACGGCGATGCGCCGTAGCGAACTGCTGACGCTCCGTCGCGAGAACGTCAAAGCGAAGCACGTGATTCTGGAAGACACAAAGAACGGTACCCGCCGACTGGTCCCGCTGTCTGTTCGTGCGCGCAACCTGCTCGAGTCGCTGCCGGCGCGCCTGGATGGCAAAGTCTTTTCACTGGTTCCGCACTCCGTTAGCCAGTACTTCACCCGGGCCTGCCGGGCGGCCAACGTCGAAGATCTGCATTTCCACGACCTCCGTCATGAAGGTACGTCGAGGCTGTTCGAAAAAGGCCTCTCCATGATGGAAGTCAGCACAATCACGGGGCACAAGTCCTTGAGCATGCTCAAGCGCTATACGCATCTGTGCCCCGATACACTGGCTGACAAGCTCGGTTAACGCACGCTGGCGAGCGTCGGGGGCGCCTGGCGCTTCCGACCTGTCCGTGCCGGCGTGTGCAGTCCGCTCTCGCACTCCTGCAAAAACTGACGCACCGTGCTGACCCGCCAGCAGATCCGGCTGCCTTGTTTGAAGAATGGCGGCAGCCAGGATGCACCGGCCTGCCGCGCGCTGCGGATGGCGGATTCGGACCGGCCAAGGAGCTTGGCCAGTTCGGGGATGTGGATGATTTCTGGTTCCATGTAGGGCTCCTGCCGCACCCGGCGGCATCAGTAGGATGCGACGATCTTTTTGCGCTGCTCGTGCAGCTCGTTCTCTCTGGCCAGCTGCGCCTCACGATCAGCTAGCCACTTCCTGGCCTTGTCTTGCGCGGCCTTGGCGCTGGTGAACAGCTTCGGCCTCGGGTGCTTCACGCCTTTGCTGTCCACGCAGAACAGGCCTTTGCGCACGATGGTGACCTCCCTGACGGCGAAGTCCTCGCCCAGGGTGTAGGCCTTGAATGGGGTGGTCATGTGAGCCTCCTCAGGCCACAAAGCTCTGCCCGACCCTGGCCGCCTTAGCGCCTTCCTGGGTCCTGAACATGAGCTGTGTTTTATTGGTCCGGCCAAACGACCGGTATTCGACATCGACCCACCAGTGGCCGAACTTGCGGTATGGAGGGCCCAGTAGTTTCGTGATGAGGCAGGAAGACTGGTTCATGGGATGGTCTCCACGCCGCCGGTGGCGGCATAAGTGTCAGGCCGTGGCCTTGGCGATGGTCTGCTCGAAGCGCGAGGCCAGTTCGGCGTTGACCTCGGCTTTAGCGAGGCTGTCGGCGGTGCCTTTGGCGCGGTGCAGGGTCTCGTATGCTCGCAGCTGTGCAGCAGCGTCGATCAGGTCATCCAACAGCAGAGGAGAGGCCGCGATCAGCTTTGCATTTGCCATCTGATGCATTCCCCCATCTACCTGGCAGATGAAGTACTCGCCGTCACCAACGACGATGCTGAGTTTCCCGGGGTCTGCTTCATGGCCTTTTTCGTCGATGACCCAAGGGCCTGGCTTGTGTTTCGTCATGGCGTAGCTCTCCATGCCCGCGCATGTCGGCGGGCTTGAGTAGTAAGGGAGTGGTTAGGCTTCTGGTTCGAAGCAGCGTTTGTAGCGCGCGCGGTAATCGTCGCGCTCCAGGTTGTCGAGCAGCTCTTGCTCGCGGCCGTCGGCCCACATCTGCTGATGGCGCTTGTTGCATGTGAAGCCGGTGTCCGACTCGCTTTCACCGTCAACCCACTCCAGCCATTTGCAGGTGTTGCAGTTCTTGCTCATCGCGGCCCCCTGTAGATCAGGAGGTCCATGTACATCAGGGGCAGGATCATGGTGCACCTCCCGCAGCCAGGGCCTCAGCCTTCAAGGATGAGTACGCCACGCCATCCAGCGCGCTGTCCTCGTGGAACTTGTCGGGGTTCTGCCACTGGCGCACGTCCTTGACGATTTGCATCAGCAGCCAGCCTTCGGCCTCGGTCAGGTTGTGGCCGGTGATTGCGTTGAAGGCTTTGACCGTCTTCACCATGCTGCGCGTACCGTCCGGCGCGTCGTACTGCTTGCCTCGCTCGGCCTGCACATCGATAGCGGCCTTCAGGAAGTAGATTGAGTCTCTCACTTTGATCAGGTCGGTCATGAGCGTCTCTCCAATGTCAGTCCGAAGGGTTGGTAGTTGGGCGTTTTTCGCGCCCACTTGTAGCGACCGCCGCCAGTCCAGCCAGCCTTTCCGGGGATAAGGATCGGCATCGACTCCCACCAGAACCATTCGCCGTCGCTGTCCTGGGAAAGCCATTCGGCCCACTCTGGCGCGTCGCTCCAATGCGGCTTGCTCATAGTTGATGCCTCTCATCAATCCAGCGCCCAGGCGCCAGAGCGGGTGTAGGTTTGGGTTGGGTTTCGTGCGGGGAGAGCTGGCGCTCGTTGCCGGCCTGCAGCTGGCTGTCGGGGATGCAGCTCAGCCCATTCGAGAACTGCCAGCAGGTCACGCCGCGCTGATCGTCGTGGTAGACCTGGGCGCTGTAAGGCAGTGGCCGGGTTTCCCGTGGGTCTGCGCTGGCGCCGGTGGCAAGCAGCAGGAGGCAGAGGGCGAGGCGGGTCATCAGCAGTCCACCCAGTTGAGCTGTTTGATGTAATCGCCGCCGGCACACAGGTGCTCGTCGTTGATCGCCTCCAGATCCTTAATGTCGGCCAAGGCGGCCTTTGCTCGCTCCATGGCCAGCTCGGCATGGCTAAGCTGGTGGCGCTTGCGGGCCTTGTAGCTTTGCAGAGCCTTTCCCTTTTCGGGGTAAGCGAATCGGCGCCAAGAGTCTTTCGAAACTCGCTTCGCAAATCGCCATGATTTACCGGTCGCGGCCTCAGATCGCTGCGCCATTTCTACATGGGCTTCTGGGATGAGCCAGTAGCAATGCTCGCTCTCGCGGATTACTACGAAGCGCTGGCATACGATAGTGACGCCTTCCGGACCGATGGAATCGACGTAGCGGAAGTGGTCGGGCCAGGCTTTCTGCTTGTTTTCAGACATGACTTCGTCCTTCTGCCATATCGCGGCAGTGAATAGAGGGGAGAGGGATTACAGCTGGCTGGAGTACTTTTGTACTCCTTCGGTCACGAAGGCTGTTGCGCCGGGGATGCGGTGGTGTGGGGGCACCACTTACAAGTTCCACCTATGCCGCAATCACCGCCGTCCAGACATTTACCTGGTTGGGCTGCCGGCGCGCTCGGCTCTGCATGCAACACCCCGCGCAGCGCGCAGACCATCGCAGCGCACCAATTCGACGTTCCGTGCAATAGCGCCTTGTGGTCGACCTGCTCATAGGCTTGCATCATGGTCTTCATGCTGATCGGGTGAATGACTGTCGCGCTAGGCTCTGCCGGTAGTCGTTCGATACCTAGCTCCTTCTCGATTTGAAGAGCGCGCACTTCACGTGCTGTTGGCTCTGCGCTGCTGGATAGGGCGGCGTCAATACGCTTGATGTGCTCTGCCATTTTGTGGAAAAGCTCATAGCTCAACTCGCTGGAGAGCATGACCTTAGTTTCTCGCAGCAGCGCATCCCGCTCGACCTGCTGGGCGCGTATGGCGTCAATCTTTCCTTCTTGCATATCAAAGATTCTGTTCCACTCTTCGATTTCAGCGCGCAGCCGCTCAACCTCGCCAGGATCTGCTGGCGCTGGGCGGGTGTAGAGAGGCCCCAAATTGGCGATTTCGTCGAGGCAGGCGTTCCAGCCTTCAGCGCGGTAAGGGCCACCGGGCGTCGCCCATTCTTCGACAACTTCTTTCCGTTCAGGCAGCGCCACCGGATCGGGGTGGGGCTGCGGGGTGGAAATGGCCTTGAACTGTCGCAGCAGCTGAGCTGCATCGTTCATGAAGTCGAGCGCGCTATCGCCTGCATAAGCCTCTTCAAGCGATTCGATGGTTGCTTGCACGCTGACCATCTCTGTGTTGCTGGATCGGTTTTCTGTGGGCATGGGTAACTCCAAGTTCATCAATTCAATTCGCGCTGGGCAGCGAGGATCACCACGCTTACCGATGTGCCGGCAAACTCATTTGCATATGAGAGCGACCACTCATGAGTGAATCCGGGTAATAGATCCTTGCCTTTCGCGCTACTCGGGAGGATCGCGACCAGGCGCCCGCCATCTGAGAGGAGACCTGCCGCATGCTGCAGGTGTGCTTGCCAGCGACCCTCACTGAAGGGTGGATTCATCACGATACGGTCGAACCTGCCCAGGCCTGCCACTTTCAGGAAATCGGCCTCTACCACTTTGTGGCCCTTGGCTTCGAGGATCTTGCAGTGCAGCTCGCTGATTTCGATGCAGGTGGTTGCGTCCCTCGGCATCAGGTCAGCCAGGCCGCCCTGGCCGGCGCTCGGCTCAAGGCAAGCGTGACCAGGCTGGATGTCCGCCAGCTCGATAGCCTTCTCAGCTACGCAGGCCGGCGTCGGGTAGAACTGGTGAGACTTGTGGTCGGGGATGCAGCCGGAGCATACGATCTGGTCAAGGATGTCGGCGGGCTCGTAGTCGAATCGCCAATAGCTGTGCTCCTTGATCCATACCGCGCCGATGGCGGTAAGTACCTTTCCGGCCTCGACCATGGTCGCGTTGTCGGAATTGCTGCCGCCATACTCAAACCGGCGTGTTCGCGGAACATTCAGGAAAGGTGGCTCCCGGAAGCCAGGGTTTTCCTTCTTCTCCCAGCCGGCCTTCATTCCCGCCAGAAGCTCAACCACCGCGAAGGGAAGCGGACGGTCGAACAGCTCGAATTCCTTGAGCTTCTTGGTGCGCTTAGGCTTGGTCCGGAATTCGGCCGGGATCGCAGCCGGGTACATACTGGCGAGCACCGCATTCAGGCGCCAGGCCATTTCGGGGTGAACTTCCAGGTGCGCGGTACCCACGCCGTTGTAGATGCGGATGCGGAACGCGTTACCATCCACGCCCATCCAGACACCATTTTGCTTCCGGGCGGCCCGGATCACCGCATCGGTAGCGCCATACTTCGGTTCATCGCGACCCATGAACTTGGCGATGACGCACCGTAAATCGTTGATTACGCCGGCCGTGCTGCTGTCGATGGTGTCGTAGTGGGTTATGGCGCGCAGCAGGATCATGCGCTTGTTAAAGCCCTGCGGGCAGTTGGTCACGTGCTCGCGGCTCAGAGATCGGAAGATGCCGTCCACGCGCTCGCCAAAGAACTTGGTGCGGCTATTCAGCAGAGAAGCCAAGGTGGAGCGCACGGTGTTTTCTTCGAACTCAGGCAGCGGCGCAAGCTCTGTCTCATTGCTGTGACGACCGGGCTTGCGTCCTAGCGGGTTGCGGATCTGGTCGAACCACTCGTCGCGGCGCTTCTGCGGCATGTAGTCGAGGACGTCGGTCATACGCAGCGCTCGGTTCCAGAAATCGGCATTGAGCTGACCGACAGCGCCGGACAGGTTGAACAGCGCTTCGACTGTGGTCGGCATGCTGTGGCGCTGCTCCTGCACGTTCCCCTCGACGAAGTAGTGCAGCACGCCGCGGCAGGCCTCGGAGGACACCGACGAAGCCATGTTCTCCAGGCGCTTTCGGGTAGCGTCGTACTCGCCGACCAGGCTATCGACCAGGTCGCTCGCCATCGGCGCGAAGAAATCGTCGATATCTTCAACCAGCTCACCGGCTTTGATTCGTTCTACTGACCCCATGGGTAGCTCCTAGGCAGGCGCCGCCCTCGCCGGGGAGGCGTTATCGTTGAATAGGGGAAGGCGCTGGCGGGCAGCGCGGGTCAGGCTGGCGCGAGTATTTCGTCGCCTGGGTCTTGCTGGAGCATGAGCATGCTCTTCCGGTCGAAGGCCAGGGCCAGGCGCGGCGATATGCTGATCTCGTGCCGCGGCGGGGTGATAAACTTCGCCGCGTGCAGCCGTCCGAGTGCATGGATGCCGTGGATCAGCGCCTCGATCATCTGGCTGTGGGTAGCGTCAGCCCATCCGCAGATCGCCCGCAGGTGCTGACCAGTTCGCTTCCTTGCTGACAGCCGCAGCGGCTCAGTCCGCGCCACATTTCGGTGAGCTTCGATTTCGTGGCGCGTGATCCGGAACAGCGCGTGATGCCCGAGCGCTTCGATGTGATGAATCATCAGCGTCATCGCCTCGCCCTGTTCCTCGATCCCGGCCCACTCCATCAGCTCCAGCAGGGCCTGTTTAGTCCCTGGTCGAACCTTCAAGCGCAGGTCTTCTTCCTGCAAGCGCTCTGCCTTGGCGCGGCGTTTTTCGTCACGCTGCTGCTGCGTCAGAGCCATCATCTTCTCCATTACGCACAAAGCGGGTGCCCGGCCCTATGTCGAGCAGGTCGCACACCCGGTTGATGATCTTGAGCGCTGCGTCGAACACCATGGCGTCGTCCGGCTCGCGGGCCAGGCGCTTCATATTCGGCTGGTGCTCCAGGCAGACTTTATCGACCAGGCGCCGGGCAAGCCTGCGCAGGTGATCGGCGCTGTCGTGCACGCGCAGGCTCAGCGCGAAGGCCAGGGCCACATCATCAGGCCGGTACTGACCGCCGCTGCGGGTGTTGTATAGCTTCTTGACTGGCGACATCAGCCAGCCCGGCAGGGTTACCACTCCAGAAGGTGCTTTCTGCATTTTTGTGCTCCGTGAGGCCGCTGGGCGGCAGGTGGAACTGTTCTTGCCGCCGGCGCTGGCGGGCCTTCAGATTGGTCCGTCGCATCGCTTGCCCTCAGCCTTGGGATAGTCGACGCCGAACAGGTGAATGACGCGGCAGAATTTGCGGTCGGAAATGCCAAGTTTCGTTTTGGCTTCGCGCCGGTTCAGGCCGGCATCGCGAAGTTCGGCGATCTGTGCGGCGAGCGCTTTGTCGGCAGAAGGATCGGCATAGGCCCTGTTCTTTTCGCCATGGCCGCGACGCGGATCTGGCTGGAACGCGAAGCCGCCATCCTGCGAAGCTCGATACAGCGTCATTTTGGAAAGTCCTGTATGTGCAGCGGCTTGGGCATAGGTCATCGTCTTGGCCAGTTCACGAAGATCGGCCAGCTGTTTCTGGCGCTTTATGGCCTTCGTGTTTGTTGGCTTCGGCGGAACCGCCCTGATCACCTCGTTATCGCGGTGCGGTGGGTAAGGCACATACTGGAAACCGTCAAGAACGACGATGCTGCCACCGGAGGCCAAGAAGGCAGCTTTCGCTGCCTCCGGGTCGATTGATGGGTTCACCCTTCACTCCTTTGCGCCTCGGTCAGGGCGGCATTGAGGTCTGCGGTTTGGCTTTCTGCTGGCTTGATGGAGAAGAAATCTCCCACTGCGGCCTGACCGTTCTTGATGCTGTTGAACACGCCGCGCAGAGAGGCGATTTCCTCGGGCAGGATCTCGTCCAGGCTCTTGTTGAGGTAGGCGCGCAGGTGCTTCTCGGTAACACCTTGCTGGGCGAATGCGTCGACCAGGGCGCGGACACGGTCAGCGAGGGGCAGGCTGGTGTCGCCGGCCAGAGTCTTGCGGCACTGGAACACGGCAGCTTCGACCAGGTCAGGCGGAAGGATGGCCAGAAGGCGAGCGCGCAGGCGGCGACCACCCATGTTCGCGGTAATCTCGTAGATGTCGCGTTCTTCGGTCAGGGCCTGGCCACCTCCGCGCTTGTCGCGAATGTGGCGTACCGTGAACTTCTGAGACGAGTAGGTGTTCGTCTCCAGGTCCCAGGCGTAGGCCTCCATCTCGCTGTTGCCTTGCTGGCGGCTCAGCTCGCGGATGCCGTACTCGATGTTGCCCCAGCACCTGGCCAGCTCTTCCGCCAGACGAATTGAAGGCCCTGATACGGTCTGCCCGCCACGCGGATAGGCGTATTCGCCAGAGGCCGCAAGGCTTGGCCTGCTGCACGAGTTCATGATCTTGCTATAGGCCAGGGCCTCGTCGCGCGGGAATCGTTTGGCCAGCAGCAGCTTGCCCTGGGCTTCGGTCACGGCCCGGCTCTGCTCGATGTTCACAGTGCCGTGGTTCACGTGCTCCGCCATGCCGCGCGGGGCGAAAGGGTTTACTTCGGTCATAGCTTGTCCTTCGCCCAGTAGGGCAGCGTTAGGGTTTCGATGGCCGGCCATTCATTGTGTCGAAGGCAGTCGGCGTAGACTTCGATGTTTCTCTGGTACTCGGTTCGGCCTGCGGCCTTGGCCTCGAAGTCCATAGTGAATAGGCGAACCGGGTATTTGCCGCATTCAATGCTGGTGCTCACGACCAGGAACACGAACGCAGCCGGGGCCTCGCCAAAGTGCGCTGCGTAGCCGTCGCTGTAGTAGCTGTCCTGAACGTGGTAGCGGTAGTCGTAGAATGACCGGGCGAACTTGCTCATGTCGGCCGTGGTCTTGAGGTCAAGAATCCAGCCCAAGCGTTCGATTGTCTTATCTGGCCGGCAGCGGCACAGCACGCCTTCGCGCTCGTCGTTCCAGTAGATGCTTGCCTCGGCATCCCCCTGAGTTTCTAGCAGGAACCGTGCATGCGGGTGAGCCATTACGCTTTCGCGGATCAGGCCAATCTTCCTGCCGTCCTCTGCCGACAGGACGGTCTGGCCGGTGAGCGTGGATTCGAACTCTTCCCACTTTTCCTTGCCGGCCTTGGTGTTGCGCGGGGCGTCAGCCGGGCCCACCGCATATTCGGCGGCGTAGCGATCAGGCTCCAGAAGCAGGGCGTGCACTGCATCGCCAAGGTCCAGCGCCTTCTTCTTTTCCGGGTCTTCCGGTGCCGCCTTGCTCCACTGGAACAGGGCCGGCGCCTTGGCGATTAGGTCAAGCTGCGACTTGGAGACACCTTCGCCGCCGTGGTACGCCTCGTTGCTGAGTTCGCGGTAGTAGCCGGGCTGCATGGATTTATCCTCAGGCGGTCAGCTTCTTGATGATTGCGTCGCCGATCTGCTCCTCGATCAGGCTGCGCAGCTCCTCGCTGCTGTACCGAGCGATGAGGTCGTGCACGCGCTGGTGGATCATCGGCTTGAGTTCGTCTAGGGCCGACTGCATATGCTCGAAGCCCTTGCTCGCTGCGCGATCCCAGGCGTTCGGCGGGCTGAACACCGTCGTCGATGACAGGTTGTTGATGACGCTGATGGCCTTGTCTTTCAGGGTGGCTACCATGTTGCCGTCGAAGTGCTGATCGACAATATCGCCAACCAGGTAGTAGGCGGAGTTGCTGATGATTCGCTCGAAGTCTTTCTGAGCATGGGAGGCAGCGGCAGCGCTAAAGGCATCGGTCACGATCCGACGCTTATCCGACTCGCTCAGGTAGTCGTCGACGTTGATGGTTAATTCGGACATTGGGATACACCTCGCGCCAGGCCGGCGCCGTCAGTTGAAAGGGGAAATGCCAGGTCACCCAGGCACGGAGGTACGCTCCAGGCCCTGGCTGCGGTGGATGGTTGCGCGCTCTCGCCGCTTACGCTCCGGGTAGGTCCGGTTATCCCCTAAGGGCCCGCCGGGCTCGGGTGCGATGAATCAGGAAGTGATGTTGCCGGCCAGTGCGCTGGCGAGCATGAAGAAGGTGCAGGCGAAGAGCATGGAGAAGGAGCCGCGCAGGATGTAGAGGCGCTTGGCTTTCTGGTAGCTGGTCATGGCTTTGGCTCAAGGGCCTTGATGGCCGATTTGCCAAGTGCTCGCAGCGAGCGGCGGAAGTTGCCGAGGTCGCGGCGCGCTTTCTTGCGCTCCCTGACGAAGTAAAAGGCTCTGGTGCAGTGGACGCATCCTTGTTTGAGCAGGTAGGTCATCACTTCTTCGTCATTCAGGCCGCGATCTTCATCTTGAGACCACTCTCGGAATGCATCCCACATATGCGTCTTTCGGCGATTTTTCTCGTCGTACAGGATGTTCCAGTGCTCTTCGCTGCCGTTCGGCCAAGGCAGATCGCCAAGCTCGGGGGATTCATTGACAGGCTTCGGACCAATCAACTCGTATCGGCTCTCGCATCGGCCAAGGTGAAGCCCGATCTCAGCCGTCAACGACTTGATCTGCTGCAAGGTTGATTCGTGGGCAGCCAAGGTGATGAGTATCGAGCGCTCCAGCTTCATGTCCGCACCTCGTAGGCCAGGGTGCACATGCCGCATAGGTAGGCCCGGCCCGACCAGGCCGCAGGGTTCTCGATGTGGGCCAGGCGCGCCTGGTTCATGGCGTCCTCCATGGTCAGGCCCTTAAACACCAGCAGGATTCGATCGTCTGGCACGACCCGGGCAACTTCGGCCACCTGATCATCGATGAGCGACGGTAAGATAGGAGTGGTCATGCAGCCTCCTTGCGCCGATCGGCAATTCGCCGGATGCGCTCGCAGTAGTATTTGAACTCGTCGGAGTTGATGACGAGGATGGAGAAGTAGGCGACGACCAGCGTCTCTGCTTTGGCATCCTCAACCGGGCCAGAGCCCGGCAGAAGCATCGTTTCGACTGCGGCCTCGATGGCGCTGGTAGCGATGCTGTGAGGGTTCATAGCGTTGCCTCGTCGGCGTCGTAGCTCAGGCCCTGGTCGACGTATTGCTCAAGCATCGCCTCCGCGATCTCGTACAGCTTGCCGTTGACGTGATTGCTCTGGCCGACGATGTCCTCGACCATGCTTTTCACCGGGCCGCCGGTCAGGGCCTGTAGAAGAAGCTGGGCAAGGGCGGTGATGTCGTCCTGCTCGGCTTCCTGCAGCGACCGAAGGTGCTCGGCGACCTTGGCCACGAACTGCTCTTGGCGCACGCCCACCGGGCCGCCAACACGCTGCGGGATCAGAACATCGCAGCCGCCGACCAGCTCCTCGGCCTTGCTCTCGATCCAGTTCTGCGCCGCTTCCTGATACGCCGAGTCGTCTTCCGGCTCAGCATGGTCGTACTGCCATTGTGCTGCTCGAAGTGCGCCCATAGCGTCCTCCAGATTGGTTGTGCGGCCGCATTGGTCAGGAGCCAGGCGCGGGTGACCAAGCCCACCGTGGAAGGTGGCCTGGCGCCTGCCAATGCGGTCGTATGTGAAGGGAAGGAGATGCGGGATGCATCGGGGTGTGATCTGGCCGGGGCTGATCTCCGGCTTGGCGGCCTAACTCTGTGGGGCCTCAGTAGCTCGCCAACGAGGTGAGGTTCGCGCATCAGCCTGCGCATTCAGATCACACTCCGATGCAACCTGCGATGGGGAGCAGGGTATCGGGCAGTTAACGTCAGGCGGACGTGGCGCTCTCAGCCTTGGCCGTGGCGCTTGCTTGCTGCTCGACCAGTTTGCCTATCAGCACTTTTCGATCCTCAAGCGAAAGGCTCCATGCTGCGTAGTAGATGCCTTCGTCGATGGTGCCGTCGTACTCCATGGTGGAGTTCGGATCCCAGAGCTTGTACTTGATGCGGTTGATTGGCCGCTTCGCCATCGTCTTGCCCTCCAGGGCGGTTGATTTCAGTTCAATTCCCCCTGATGCGCCCCGCTTGAGGCGCACCGGGGAATCGCCTGTCATGCCGAATACTCGTACCAACTATTCAGCTCCTGTGTTCCATTGCTGTTGTTGAACCTCCAGATGAGTCGGTCAACTACCGCGCCGTCGCGGAAAATGCAGATGTTCTCCTCGACCTTCTCGCACCATCCGATGAACTCACCGGCAGGTCTGGTCATGTGCTTTGCGCTTGCGAAGACGCGGCAGCCGCGCATTGGCTTGAAGAACCGCATCATGCGTACATCCTCACCGTCACGTAGCCGTTGCTGGCCACGACGTGCTCCCAGCGGTTGAAGTAAACGATGCCGCCGAACTTGTTGATCGCGGCCTGTTTGACCTGCTGCACGACCGATTCAACAGGCTCTCCCAGGTCGGGAAGAGCAAGCCATTCCAAGCGCTTGCCGTTGCTGAGGTGATTGTCGATGTAGAACTGAGCCATTCCGTTTCCCTCCAGTGGATTCCCAAAGCACCCGGTCGCCCAGGTGCTTCAGTGAATCGCCGGTCACCACGCCTTCTCAAGGTTCTCAGCGATCTGTTGTTCGACCAGGTCGCCAATCTTGACCGCGTCATCAATCGAGTAGTGCGGGTTGCATTCTGAGCAGTGCCCGGCGACCTCAATTTCAACGGCATGCAGAATCAGCTCCTGGTCTCGGAAACACGAAGGGCAGCGGACTGTCTCAATCCCGCGAGCCTTTACCTTCCCGGCGCAGCACTTCTCAGCATCTTCTTTCTCGTCGTGCGCGGCCTCGCACACATCACAGAGCCAGACGTCGTTGATATCCGGCTGACAACAGCGCTCTGCCTCGTGATAGAACTCGTGAACCTCGTTGCAGGATCCGCATTCATAGGCCTGCTTCGGCATGTCACGTACCTCCTGTTGATTTCCCTGATACCCCTCGCGAGAAGGGCATCGAGGAAATCCTGCTGGCTCCGTTACACGCCACGGTGGCCTTGGCGCTTTTTGTTTGCTGCAGCCGCCACCGGTTACCCGGCGTGGCCCGCTGTACCAGTGCATCAGCCCGTTCTTAGGGCTACCTGGCAGGGAGCGTTGCAGCTCAACCCTCCATCCGCGCCGTAAGCGCCTGATTTCGAGCTGGCCAGTTCCAGAGCTGGCATGGGGATCGAATTTATTGCTCGCGCTGTACCGTTGCCGGGATCGATCCGCGAGGTTCCCATCGATGTTAAAGAGCGGTGAGGCTTGAGGGCCTCGGCAGTCCCTCGTGAGTGACTGCCTGTTGAGATGAACGATAAGCCAATGCCTAATTCTTGTAAATAGGTAATGCCTAACTTTTTTCATGCATGCCTAATCTGCTATACGGGCTTGCATCATTCGATGGCTCGGGTAAGCTCTGCCTAATACTGGATGGATGTACAGTTAACGGAGGAAAAAATGGCCAAGCAGAAGAAGTCGGCGCCGCAGGCGCGCCAGGAGATGACCGGACTGGAACGCCTGGGGCTGCGGGTTTCGTCGATGATCAATCACCCGATCGCGCAGGCTCAGCGCTGGGTGACGATCCATCGCCTGGACACGGACGGTGACATGGAGTGGGAGGAGGTGATGGGCCTGCTGGCCGAGACTCCGGAGCTGGATCTAACGTTCAACGACGACGCCAGCGTGACGGTACGGTGGGAGCCGCAGGACGCCGAAGATCGAGACGACCTGGTCGTGGAGAGGGACTGGAAGGAGGAGAAGCTGGAGGAGGAGGCGCCTTTCTGATAGGCACAAAAAAGCCCGCATAAGCGGGCTTTCGTCTACTGGCTTACTATCTGGCCAGGTTGTGCCTGACCTATATCCAGGGGGCGACAGGGTACCGGCTCGCCGTTTACCAGGACCTCCAACGACAGGACGCCGGGCTTGTCGATTTGTATCGGAGACATAATCGATGCCATTTGCATGTCGATGAATTTTGACTCGCCCTTCAGCTCGTCAATCTTCTTGTTGTACTCAGCCATCTCTTCCTTGCCAACGTTGAGCTGGAAGACTTCTTGTCCACTCAGCTTCCCCACAACAGAGACCTCCTGAAACGGGTCATCTATCGGGGTGGTGAGGTTCAGCACAACGCATAGCTTGGAGAGCGACGCCGGAAACGACCCGACCAGCAGTTTACCAGCGTAAACCCCTACTAGAGTCGTCTTGCCATTTACCTCGTGACGAATGTCATCGCAATAAATCGCATAAATGCTTCGGCTCATATCAATCGGTTTCCTTGGTGGCGATCTGATTCGATTTCATCTGCTGAAAGTCCGCTAAGGAGATATCTAGCGCCTTGCAGAGCCTGACCACCGTCTCAAACATCAAATCCCCCTTCCCTGACTCAATGTTAGAAAGGTGAGGCTGCGTACTGCCGATGATTTCCGCCAGTCGTTTCTGAGAGAAGCCCTTCCTGCGGCGAGCTGAGCGAAGGGTTTCACCTTCTGGGAGCAACACATCCGCTACCCATGATCCAGCTCTTGCAAGATCCTCAGAGTTTTCTGGATTGCTCTCAAGCTCAGTAAGGAGAGCGTCAAAATCGGTGTGCGCTGACGCCAGGTCGGATGCTCGGACGCTGAAAACGCCAGTATGGACGTTCCGAATTGGGGTATTGGTCTCGGAGTGCCGGGTCTCACCAGTATTTGTCGACCAGCTCTCGATAAGCGCGGGCGATTCGTTGAGACGTAGGGTGTTCGAGCTCATAGTTGAATCTCTCATCATGGATGACGCCAAATTCGGCCTTCTCGACCACCGCCAAAAGCACGTATCGGTTGAGAGAAGGGAAAAAGGCGTGGATGAATCTGTATCCTAAAATGTCCTCATCGAAGAATCTCAGACGCCACAAATTCATGTTGCCATTCTGTGCTTCGACCCATGGACCAGTGTTGAAAAATGCCTTCTTCGGCCGGGGCCAGCTTGGACTGCCGCCCCAGTCAGCCTGGGTAAGGCGATCCATTGAGTCTTGACTTTCGCGAAGAGCATTGACGGCCTGCACGATTTTCAGGCCGACGGCGCGGTCCTTATGGATCGCGTCCCTCATATCCGCGGTCGCATCGTTATGAACCACGTACTCGTACAATATATGCTCCTCAGTATATTTTCAAGGAGGCCAATGCTGGGCAGCGGCTGGTGGCAAATAGCCATCTTACAGCAGGGCTGAATATCTTTCCCAGTACGCCGACACAGATCTCCGCAAGCATCTGGACGATGGGCCCTTTGCATGAGCGTTCAAACCAAGTGCGCATTCCACACCAGTAGCACCCGGGCCTGGATGTACGTCATGTCCCTGCGGATCAGCCGATCCTTGTGCCGCGGATTGTCCGAAATCATCTCGAAGTGCTCCTCATCAGCCACCTGCAGGCGCTTGATGTAGAGCAGGTCATCCCAGACGAAGAGGTAGATCCCGTCACCCACGAATTCGCGGACGTTGATGTTCACAATCAGCGGGTCGCGGTGCTTGATGGTGGGCTCCATCGACTGGCCCCAGCCGGTCACCATTTTCAGGTGGTAGTGCTCCTCGAACTCGACGCCCAGTTCCCGGAGATGGCTCGGGCTGACGCGGATGTCCTTGAGCATCTCTGGAAAGTCCTGCGCGGCCTGGCCGTTGCCCATGGCCGCGCGCACGTCGTAGTGAGCAATCCATACCTCATCCCCAACCAAGCCAGGGCGGGAGAAGTCGACCGTAACCACGTTCCCCTGGTCCGAAGCTTCGGCAACTGCCATCAACTGCGCGCGAGCACTTTCTGGCAGGTTCTTACCTTGCTTGGCGAGCATATTGCGAACCATGTCCGCAGCCGAGGTGGGCGCCGGGTCTTCAGCCAGCACCGAGGCGACGTCCGGTAGGCTCTCGTAGGTAAAGCCTGGGCGCAGGCCCCAATGCTCAGGCCCAACGACGTCCGAAAAGTAAGCGATGACGTCCATCAGCTTGGACTTGTCGATCCGGCCATTTTTCACCCAGCCCTGTACCGACGGAGGCTTCACCTGGAAGTCGTCTGCGAGCTGTTTCTTCGATACGCCCTTGGCGATCCGCGCTGCCTCAATGGCTGCGCCTAATTCCGGTCCGGTAAGCATTGCCTAATTAGGCCTATCATGGCGTTGGTTAGGCAATGGCTTGTGCGAAATAAGGTAATGCCTTATATTCATCGATAAATCTCCAGGAGAGAACTCATGAAATCAGCAGAAGCAGCCAAAGAAGCATCCCGCTTGCTGGGCAGCCAGGCGGAATTGGCGCGCCGGCTGAATGTTTCAGCTCCCACCGTCAACCAATGGTGTTCAGGAGAGCGCGCAGTTCCGCCCAAGCGCGCACTACAGATCGAGGCTCTCACCGATGGCGCTGTGAGCCGATCCGATCTTTGCCCGTCATTCCCGTGGACCCAGGCCGACTGCAGTCATGGCCAGTCGCGCTCTGCCGCCTAACCATTCAATCAGCAAGGAACCATCAGTAGATGAGCTACGACGATAGCCGCCACCTGAAAGATCGCGAGATCAAGTCTCGTTACGACGAAGACACGTACGAAGCAGTACGGGCAGTGGCAAAGCTTCATCGACTCCAGCCGGCGGTGTTCGTCCGCATGTGCGTGGAGGAGAAGCTGGCCCAACTGATCGCTCAGGATGATAGCGAAGACGCGCGTACGGCCTGAAGGCCCATAAGGGGGACTCATGGCTGAAACGATGATCTGCCACGGCCTCGAAGAGCGCTTTTACCGAAAACTTGAAGAGAAGGCGAAAGAAGCCGGGATGACCCCGGAGCAGTACGCCGTCCAGATAGTTCGGGACAGCCTAGTCGAGAAAACGAGGCCTAAGGGAGCCGGAAAACTCCGGCATCTGGCAAGGACTTAAAAGGCCCTGAAAAGGGAAGCCCTGGAAACAGGCACAAAAAAGCCGGGGGTGAAGGCCCGGCTCTCTGCAACGCATAAAAGTGAGACCAATTATGCATCCACAGACCCCAAGTGTACAGGCCCTCATCCGGCCCGCGCCACAAAATGCGAACCATGAGTTCGTGGCGCCGGTGATGACGAGCCTTGAACTCGTCGACTTCATCAATGACGACAGGAAGGCTAAGGCTTACGCAGCCGGCATGGTATTCCCTTGCGAGGGCTACCCAAGGCTGATGCACAAGAACTTCCTGGCCAAGGTGCCGGAAGTGCTCGGCGCGACATCGGCTGATTTTTCAGCCGATCTCCCTGACGGCTATGGGCGCGCTCGTCGCGGATATTCCTTCCCGAAGCGGGAAGCGTGCCTGATGGCAATGTCGTATAGCTACGAGCTGCAGGCCAAGGTTTTCGATCGCATGACCGCGCTTGAATCCAAGCCGGCCGCGCCCGCCGACCTCAGCAAGCTGGAAATCCTCCAGATGGCCCTGGAGTCGGAGAAGGCTCGTGTCCTGCTCACCGTCCAAGTCGAGGCCCAGGCAAAGAAGATCGACCACCTGGAGAACCTATTCAAGGAAGGCATGAGCCATGTCCAGTTCTGCAAGGGCCTCAATGGGGTCAACGTCATGCAGGTGGGCCACTTCCTCGAACGCCGCAACTGGCTCTACAACGAGAGCAAGTCCGGTACCCGGTACCGCGTCGCCGCCTACGCCCGCGACAAGTACATGACCGAGCACCAGCAGGAGATCACCCCGCACGGTCGGGAACCCTTCATCAGCTACACGCCAGTGCTGCTGCGCAAGGGCGCCGTGCGCCTGTACGAACTGTACCTGGCCGGCGAGCTGCCCATGAAGAAGAACTGGGACGGCCTGCACACCCACGACAAGGCCGTGCGGGGTGCAGCATGAGCATCCACGACATGCCAGAGGGCATGAAATCCGAGTTCCTGTCGGCGTTCCGCGCAGAGTTTGGCTTCGGAGAGATGGCGGCCGCGGCCAACGATGATGCAGCTGCGGTGCTCAAGGCCGCCGCGTGGGCTTGGCAGGAATCCCGTGCAGCCGTGGTAGTCGATCTGCCTGAGCGCGCGCCGAATGACGATCCCTACGTCGGTGAACCATGGGACTGCGGCCACAACGCGGCTATCGATGAGTGCCGCGAAGCCATCGAGGCCCAGGGCCTGAAGTGCGAGGTGAAGCCATGATCGCTGCTTATTTCCTGATCGTTTTGTTCTCCGCCGGCAAAGACTCAGCGATGACCTCCGTGCCGATGGAGTCTGCCGAGGCTTGTCAGCAGGCGGCTGTGCAGGCCAAGGCCGACCTTGAAGGCACTTTCAGCATCGTGCGCACCAGCTGCGTTAGGGGCAAGCAATGACTATCGACAAAGAGAAGCTGAAGGCGTTGGCCCTGGTAGCCACAAAATCGAAATGGACCACAGACGACCTCAACGAGGTGATGAGTGCCGAGAGTGATCAGCTCAACAGCGGGTACATCATCGCAGATTGCCAAGGTCCTGATCGCTGGAGAAATGCCCAGTTTATCGCCGCTTGTGGCCCGGAGACCGTACTGACCCTGCTCGCGGAGATCGACCAGCTGAATGCCGAGCGCGAGACGCTGCGCAAGGATGCCGAGCGATACCGCTTCGTGCGCAGCCCGATCGGAACCGCGTCGCCACTGGCTATCTGGAGCGAGGGGAAGATGCCCATGTTCAGCAGCATGGCGGACGCAGTCGTTGACGAGTTCATGACCAAGGAGCGCGGCCAATGACTGACATCCCGCGTCAATTCAAGGGTGTCTGGATACCTGCCGAGGTCTGGCTCGATCACTCCCTGTCGATCACCGAGAAGGTGATGATGGTTGAGATCGGCAGCCTACAAGACCCTGTGCGCGGCTGCTACGCCAGCAACAGCCACTTCGCCAGGTTCTTCGGCCTGTCCAGTTCTCGCGTGTCCGAGATCATCAGTGCTCTGTCGGCAAAGGGACTTTTGCGGGTCGAACTGATCCGCGACGGTCGCCAGGTCGTAGAGCGCCGTGTGCGCCTTTCCAACCTATTCGGAAAGTCGAATACCTATTCGGAAAACACGGCGACCCTATTCGGAAAAGGCGGTGACCCCTATTCGGAAAAGGCGGAGGAGAGTAATACAAAGAGCAACAGTACAAATGAGGGTGAGCGCGCGGCCGCCAAGGCGTCCCCGACCGCTTCGCGCAAGGTCTCGAAGTTTGACCCTATGACCGCCTGCCCGACAAACGTCAGCACTGCCGTGTGGGCCGACTGGTGCCAGCACCGCAAAGAGATCCGCAAGCCGCTGACCGCCACTACTTGCGCGAAGCAGGCCAAGACCCTGGCCGGCCACTACGCACCTGAGGCAGTGATCAACCAGTCCATCAGCAACGGCTGGACCGGCCTGTTCCCGGAGAAGGTATTGCCGGTTGCACAGCAGGGCCAGCGCCGCAACGGCCCTGACTTCAACGACACCAGCTGGGCTGATGACCTGGGGGGCTTATGACCGCACAACCGAAACTGCGCAGTGTGACGCAGATCATGGCCACGACCCGCAACCTGCCGGCCGAGGTGCAGGCCCCGGCCAAGCAGCTGGACGCTGGCACGACCGAAGTGGTCAACGCCCTGTTCAAGGAGCTGCAGGCCATCTTCCCTGCGTGGAAGCAGGCCTGGCCGGATGACGAGGCCCTGAAGGCTGCCAAGCGCAGCTGGATCAAGTCGTTCGTCGCCGCTGGCATCAACACCCTGGAGCAGATCCGCTTCGGCATCCAGAAGTGCCGAGTGCTGGGTACCGACTTCGCCCCGAGCAGCGGCAAGTTCATCAAGCTGTGCCAGCCGACCCCTGAGGAGATGGGCATTCCGCCGCTTGCGCGGGCCCTGGCAGAGGCGCTGGAGAACTTCCACCCCAGCAGGGCAGGTTCCCGCACCTGGTCGCACGCAGCGGTGCGCCACGCGGCCCTGCAATGCGAGGCGCAGAACCTGGGGTCGATGGAGGTGGAGCGGGCCGAGAAGGTATTCGCCCGGGCTTACGACATCACGATCCGCATGCTGGTCGCCGGCGAGCCCCTGGGCGACATCGCTACTGGCATCGGCCACGACAGCCAGAAGAGCGCCGCACAGCTGGCCGATGAGTACGCCAGCCAGAAGCAGGCCCGCCTTTTGGAGATCCAGCAGATCCCATCCGGCGCCGCCGCGTGCCGTGCACACCTGCTGGCCAAGTTGAACATCAAGCGCGCCGGGCAGCCGGCCGGGGAGGGGATGTGATGCGCACCTATCTGAAAGCGGTGCTGATGATCGTCCTGGCTCCGGCCGTGATCATCGCGGCATCTGCGGCCTTCACCCTATGGATCAAGTTTGCCGTAGAGCTGGATCTTTGGTGGCTCGCGAAGCTGGTCCTCATGGCAGGCCCGGCGATCCTGCTGGCTGCCATCCCTACCGCCTGGCTGCTGAACAAGATCGAGGAGAAGCCATGAGCAAGAGACAACCCATGCAGCCTGTCGTGGTGGCGGCCGACGGCGTTATCCGCTTCAAGGCAAATCAGATCGTCAGCGACATGCTCGATCTTTGCCAGAAGCATGGTCTCGACCTGAATGAGATCGCCGCGCGCGATTACGAAAAGGATGACAGGTCCCAGCTCATGCAACTGATCGGATACAGCGTCAGCGGCTACGGAAACCTGGACTGTTCACGCGCCAAGCACGTGATGCGCGCCGATCAGAAGGCTGAGACGTTGGTGAAGGGGGTAGCGCCATGACCGAGAAGATCAGCGTCAACTGCCAGGCCAAGCTGTCCGAGGCCGTGACCATGCTCACTCGCATGTTCCGTGACAAGAAGTTCGTCGTGGTCACCATGCGCCCAGGCAAGGACCGCACCCTGGATCAAAACGCCCTGTGGTTCGCCATGTACGACCGAATCGCCAAGAGCACCGAGATGGGCGACATCGAGGATGTGCGCCGGTACTGCAAGCTCCACTTCGGCGTGCCGATCATGCGCGCCGGCTGCGCTGAGTTCCGCACCGGTTGGGCGGAGTCGTTCGTCCACTTGCCGTATGAGGTGAAGCTGCGCCTGATGGGGCCGTGCGCGATGTTCGGGCCGGACGGCTTCCCCGTCACCCGGCTGTTCGACCGGGCCCAGGGCTGCCAGTACACCGACCGCATCGTGGCCGAGTTCGCGCCGCAGGGTGTGGTGTTCAGCGATCTGCTGAGCGAGGAGGCGGCATGAGCACTGCCAAGGTATTCAAGCTCATTGCCGGGCTCGTCCTGGTGGTCGCATTGACAGCCTATACCCAGACCTCAGTGCCTCATGGCGCCGTGGTCTTCCTGCTGGCCTTTGCCACCTTCTTGGTCGGCCACTTCGCGGGGGATGAGTACTGATGCTTGCCAAAGAGATCAAGCCGAAGAAGTGCAAGGCGCCGGGATGCGGCAAGCTCTTCAAGCCGACCATGACCACGCAGAAGGTGTGCAGCATTGCCTGCGCCAAGGCCATGGCCAAGGACCCGAAGCTGCAGAAGATCGCGGCCAAGGCCATCACCAAGCAGGCCCGCCAGGACCTGCAGGCGCGCCGGGAGAAGCTGAAGACCCGCCGCGAGCATACGGCTGAGGCGCAGACCGCGTTCAACGCCTATATCCGTGAGCGCGACGCCGGCCTGCCGTGCATCAGCTGCGACTCGCTACCGAGCGACCACGACCTCATTACCGGCAGTCGCTGGGATGCCGGCCATTACCGGTCGGTGGGTGCTTGCCCGGAGCTGCGCTTCGAGCCGCTGAACGTCCATCGGCAGTGCGTGAAGTGCAACCGGAGCCTGTCGGGCAACGCGGTCGAGTACCGCATCCGGCTGGTGAAGCGCATCGGCGCCGACCAGGTTGAATGGCTCGAAGGGCCTCATAAGCCCCAGCGCCTGACCATCGAAGACCTGCAGGCCATCAAGGCCCTGTACAGGCAGAAGCTCAGAGACCTGAGGAGGGCGGCAGCATGACACCAGCATGGGCATTTCTGATTTTGGCCACCCTCATGGTGGTGGGCGGCGTATCGCTGTCCTGGGCTGGCGCGGTCCGCCGCAAGCGCAGTTACGAAGAATTCATCTTGAGCAAGCCCAAGCGGGCAGGGGGTAAACCATGAGGTACCAGAGCGTGTTGGCGGCAGTGGTTCGCGCCCTTGCGGCAGATACCATGAGCGGGGTTGGCGGCGGCGACTTCGAGCCAAAGGTCCAGGCCTCGAAGCTGAAGGGGGAGATCACCGGGAAGGATGCGGCGATGCTGGTGGACTGCTGGGTGCACGCCCGCCTGCACAGCAAGCTGATCCCTCGGCACTGGAATGCCCTGACAGCCAGGTTCTCGACCCACAAGGCCAAAAAGGTGGAAGCGATCGGCAAGCTGGTGCCGCTGATTGCCACGCAGGCGCCGAACCTGTTCCGGTACAAGGCGGTCACTGCTTGGGCCATCCCCCCGGTGAAAGGCGTTCAGGCGCAGTCGGGGCATGAGGTGGCCAGCCGGGCGGCGCGGGAGCGTGCTGAGTTCGATTCGCTCCACGCAGGTGTAGTCCAGCGCCTGGCGGGTGGCGAGATGCCCGAGGACGCCGGCCAGGCACGCCGCGAGCAGTACGTGAAGCGCTCGACCGACATGATCGTGCTGCCGGCCGAGTTCTACGACATCAACACCTGGGACGGCCAGGGCCTGAACCGGACCACGTACTGGCGCTGGAAGAAGGCCATCGAGAAGGTGCTGGACGAGATGGTGGCAGAGGCGCTGGTCGCGTCTGGCAAGATACTTCAGCAGGAAGGCGTTTTGATGGCAGATGCCGCTTGACATCCGTGCAACGGTGCAACAAAATTCTTGCATCCTGTCATTCCTGCGCGTGTTGAGGAGTGACACACCAGAACCCGGCCACTGAGCCGGGTTTTTTATTGCCCGAAGAGGGCCTCAAGAGTCCCGGCCAAGCGCCGGGATTTTTGTTCCAGCAAGAAACGCAACTGCAGCCAGGGCAGGCCCTAACGGGACAGCCTGGACACTGCTAGCCGGTAGTGTGGTGACACGGAAAAACACCGGCAGCCCGCGCACCCTGACCTCACATGCTTTCAGGATGGCGCGTGACCGGATCGGCGAGACTGGTGCATTGGGGTGCCAGCGCTGCAAAGGTCTTCGGCGGACAGGTGGGGAGAGACCCACACAACGCGGGTAGCGCAGGACGCTCAGTCACATGCTGACAATCAGGGTTCGATTCCCTGTGCCCGCCCCAATTCGATTCGTTATGTGCTGCTCCGCACGTTTGCCCGGTCCCTCAATAGGGCCTCCCATCCGGGCCTTTTCTTCTAGGAACCACTCATGGCCGAACCAGCAAGCACGACTGCCGGCGTCCTGCTGGTGAAGTACGGCGTGATCATTGGCGGCTTCGCAGGAGCGATCCTCTCGCTGACCTTCCTGCGGGGGCTCACCCGCGGCCAGGCGGTCGCCGCCTTCTTCACAGGCTTCGCTTCTGCAGTGTTCTGCACCCCGCTCGCCATCAGCTACTTCAGCCTTGGCACAAGCGGAGAAACCCAATACGGCGTGGCCTTTCTGATAGGCCTTCTGGCAATGAACATCATCCCGGTGCTGAAGTCGCTCGTGGGTCAGTTCGGAGCCAAGGGAGCTACCTGATGAGCTCGACCCTGATTTCAGTCCTGATAGGCGGAAATGCCTTCCTGAGCGTGCTGGTGGTGATCGCCGCGTGCGACTACCTACGCCGGATCAGGCCAATGGATGCGCCGCTGCTGGCCGTTGCGTTCTACCTGGTGGCCATCGGTGCTTTCGGCGCGTTCGTCCTGGCCATGAACGGCCATGTACCAACCCTGTATGGCGTGGTCATGAAACTTGGCATCGTCCTGTATGCGGTTGCTCGGCGTGGCCATGTCTTCCAGGCGGGTTAAGCGCGCCACAAAATCCTGAAGTGCCATTTCGTGGCGCGGAGCCTTCCATGTCGAATGTCAACCGACTGCGCCACGTCTTGCCGCTCCCAGCGGACGTTGTAGCCGCAACCAATGCCCTGGATGCTGCATTGATCAAAGCGATCGATGCGGCCAAGGAATCTGGGCTGCCTCAGGGCCTGCTCGTCGCCATCCTGCACGGGCATGCTCACGCACAGACCCACGGGATGGTGAGTTAGAAGTCGATCTTTGCCTTGAGTACGCAGCGACAGTAGTCACAGGTGCAGTTCTCCTTGATCAATTGAACGAAATCAACCTCAACCGAGATCAGCTTTCCGTTCATCGACGCGCACCAATCGCAGTCGCGGTTATCACCGCAGGACATGGGTGAAAACTCTTTTATGCCCAGGCTTTTCATGCGGGCAATGTCTCTGTGCCGGTTGTGATCGAAGGTTGCCTTGAGATAAAGCGACTGCAGCACATTTGTGGGGCCGAACGCTAGGCCCGCGGGAGTGAGTACGTCGCACAGCTCTCGAGTAACCTTTAGCCGAGTGTTTATACCCAGTGAGCGCTTTTCCTCGATCGACAGCAGCGCTCCGTCTTTGAGTTTTACCTCGTGCAGGAAATCTCTGAGAACCGCATCACGGCCTGACTCTTTAATGAACGGAGAGTTGGAAATCTCTGCTTGGTAGTACATCACGATATCGGGTTCTGACTTATGCAGGGTTGCCGGCTTGCCTGGCTCTGAAATGACCGAAACGGGCGTTGGGGCGGTTCTGAAAAGCTTGGAAAGGATCCTCTTCAACATTTTGCGTATGGCTCCGTCCTTGAATTAGCCAACCAATACAGTCAACCCGCCACTATTTCAAGTAACAGGTGACCCATGAGCAGGCCAATGCCTCCAGCTGACCTGCTTGAATCCCTGTGGCTCACGCTGCGCCCGGCTGCGGGTGTGTGGGATTGGGTTCAGAGCGAGATCCTAGCCGAAACCGGCAGCATCCATAACCCCGAGCACGCCCACCTGATGGACGCCAACATTGGCGTGCTGTGGGCGTCCAGCGGGTTCGCGAAGCAGGGGCGGGTGGTCCTTGGCCAGGCCGAGCAGCTGATGTTCCGAGCTGGTGGATGGCAGAAGGCTCGGCAAGAGCAGCAGATGATCGACTGGTTCGGCGAGGTGCCGGGCTTCGTCATCACCCTGGCTGCCGACTACTGCTCCCAGTGTTCCGACGCCGAGTTCTGTGCCCTGGTCGAGCACGAGCTGTACCACATCGCCCAGGCGACTGATGAGTACGGTGCACCCAAGTTCACCCAGGAGGGCATGCCAAAGCTCTGCCTGCGCGGCCATGACGTCGAGGAGTTCGTCGGTGTGGTTCGCCGTTACGGTGCCGGGCATGACGCACAGCAGCTGATCGACGCTGCAAGCCGGCCGCCTGAGGTGGCCAAGATCAACATTTCGAGGGCCTGCGGAACCTGTCTGCTCAAGTCTGCCTGACCTTTGACAGACCTAAGACGGAATTGAACCTATGGCAGCCCTGAGCAACGAGGTGAAAGCCTTCATCGTTCAGGCCCTGGCCTGTTTCGATACCCCCGCACAGGTGGCGGCCTCTGTCCGAGACGAATTTGGCATCGAGGTGAGTCGCCAACAGTGCGAATCGCATGACCCGACCAAGAGCGCAGGCCGAGATCTGGCCAAGCGCTGGCGAACCTTGTTCGAGGACACCCGCAAGCGTTTCCGCGAGGAGACATCCGAGATCCCCATTGCCAACCGGGCATTCCGGCTGCGCGTGCTTGGGCGGATGGCCGAGAAGGCCGAGAACATGAAGAACATGGCCCTGACTGCCCAGCTACTCGAGCAGGCGGCCAAAGAGGTCGGCGATGTCTACGTGAACCGCCAGACCAAGAACGAGAATCCCCACGACAACGTGCCGCCCACCCGGGTGCAGGTCGATGTGGTGGATGCGAGGAAGCCTGATGCCGTCACTTAACGTGCCCCAGGCCAGCTTCCTCCGTATGGAGAACAAGTTCCGCGGATTCGTGGCTGGGTTTGGCTCAGGAAAGACCTGGGTAGGCTGCGCGGCGCTGTGCAAACACGTGTGGGAGTGGCCCCGGATCGACTCCGGTTACTTCGCCCCGACCTATCCGCAGATCCGCGACATCTTCTTCCCGACCATCGAGGAGGTCGCCTTCGACTGGGGCCTTAAGGTCAAGACGAAGGAGAGCGACAAGGAGGTCGAGTTCTACAGCGGCGGCCAGTACCGCAGCACGACCATCTGCCGCTCGATGGAGAAGCCGCAGACCATCGTCGGCTTCAAAATCGGGCATGCCCTGGTCGACGAACTCGATGTCCTGCCAGCGCTGAAGGCCGAGCACGCCTGGCGCAAGATCATTGCACGGATGCGTTACAACGTGCCTGGACTGAAGAACGGCGTGGATGTGACCACGACCCCTGAGGGGTTCAAGTTCGTCTACCAACAGTTCGTGAAGCAGTTGCGCGAGAAACCGGCCCTGCAGGGCATGTACGGCCTGGTGCAAGCCAGCACGTTCGACAACGAGCTGAACCTGCCGCCAGACTACATCCCGTCGCTGATGGAGTCCTACCCAGCCCAGCTGATCCTGGCCTATCTGAACGGCCAGTTCGTCAACCTGAACTCCGGGTCGATCTACCACGCCTACGACCGGAAGCTGAATTCCTGCTTCGACACCGTAGAGCCTGGAGAGCCCCTGTTCATCGGCATGGACTTCAACGTCGGCAAGATGGCGGCGATCGTCCATGTCAAACGGCCTGACGGAAAGCCCAGGGCCGTGGATGAGCTGATCGACGGATTCGATACCCCGGACATGATCCGCCGCATCAAGGAGCGTTACTGGCGGCACAACGGTCGGGACTACGAGAAGACCTGTGAGATCAGGATATATCCCGACGCCTCGGGCGGGTCCCGCAAGTCGGTGAACGCCAGTGAGACGGACATCGCCATCCTGCGCCAGGCCGGCTTCAGCGTGATCGCGCCCGACGCCAACCCGCCGGTAAAGGACCGGATCAACGCCATGAACGCGATGTTCTGCAACGCGAATGGTGAGCGCCGCTACCTGATCAACCCGCTGCGCTGCCCGACCTACGCGGACGGCCTGGAACAGCAGGTGTGGGCCACCAACGGCGAACCTGACAAGAAATCCGGCGTGGATCACGCGAACGACGCGGGCGGCTACTTCATCCACCACGACTACCCGATCAGCAGGCCGGTTACCCACGTACCCATCACGTTCACTTTCTGAGGCCACCCATGCCGAACTTTATTCCCCGGGCAGAGTACTCGGAGGCCTTGCCCGGCTGGCAGCTGGTCAAACGCTGCGTGGCTGGTGCCCGCGAGGTGCGCAAGCACGACGAATACCTGCCGATGCCGGACCCGGAAAACAGGTCCCCGGAGAACCTGGCGCGGTACAAGCAGTACAAGAAGCGGGCGATGTTCCTGAACATCACCGGGCGCACGCGTACCGGCCTGCTGGGTGCGGTGTTCCGCAAGACAGCCGAACTGAAACTCCCCGCCGGCGTGGAGTACCTGAAGGAGAACGCCAGCGGCGACGGTACGAGCCTGGAGCAGCTTTCCAAGCGCTCCGTG
This sequence comes from Pseudomonas sp. NY15354, assembly GCF_048068075.1. Taxonomy (NCBI): domain Bacteria; kingdom Pseudomonadati; phylum Pseudomonadota; class Gammaproteobacteria; order Pseudomonadales; family Pseudomonadaceae; genus Pseudomonas; species Pseudomonas sp. NY15354. Next base: position 128,537 of record NZ_JBLUPV010000005.1, on the reverse strand, counting down.
GGCGAGTGCCTGGACACAGGGCGGGGCGGCTTCCTGGTGGACTTCCCGCCAGTTGAAGGCGTGTCCTCCATGGCCGACATGCAGGGCCGGCGCGCACTGATCCACCACTACGGCGCGACCTCGATCATCGACTGGGAAGAGCAGGTCATCGATGGCGTGCTGCGCCTGGTCTACGTCTGCCTCCTCGAGTGCGTATCTGAGTTCAGCTCGGAAAACCTCGACCGCACCAAGGAAGACCAATACCGCGTGCTGCTTCTGATCGACGGGAAGTACGTCCAGCGCCTCTACGCCAAGGACGGCAAGACCTACACCGAGACGCAGCCACTCGATAAGAATGGCCAGCCGTTCGATCACATCCTGTTCAGCTTCTACGGGGCCGAGGACAACGACGCGAGCGTCGACAAATCGCCTCTCGAAGACTTGGCCGACGTGAACATCCTGCACTACGGCAACAGCGCCACAGTGGAGGAGAGCGGTTTCATCAGCAGCCAGCCCACGCTGTTCATCACCACCGACATCAACGCGGACGACTTCGCCAAACTGAATCCCAACGGCATCCACATCGGCTCTACCCGCGGCTTCAACCTCGGGAAATCCGGTGACGCAAAGCTTGTCCAGGCGAACGAGAGCCAGCTGGCCCGCACGCTGCTCAAGGACAAGGAAGAGCAGATGCTCATGATCGGTGCACGCATCGTCCAGAAGGCGGGCGGCGCCGAGACAGCTGAGGCCGTGCGCATCCGCTACAGCTCGGACAACAGTGTGCTGGGCACCATCGCTGGCAACGTGTCTGAGGCCCTGAAGCGGGCCATCCTCGACGCCGAGCGCTTCATGATGGGCGAGCCGGACGAGGATGGGACGGTCTTCTGGCTCAACCAGTCGTTCTTCGACGAGACGATGACTGCCCAGGACATCCTGGCCCAAGTCCAGCTCTGGCAGCAGGGCATCATCGCGAAGTCCGACCTGCGCACCAACCTGCGCCAGGGCGGCGTGATCGAGGCTGATCGCACCGACGAGCTGATCGACGATGAACTGGCCGAGCAGCCGCCGGTGACCGGCAACGACACTGGAGGCGGCGAGCATGAGCAGTGACGGCTACCTGTCCGACGCAGCGACTCGCCACCAGGTGCACGTGCAGCGCTACGCCGGGGGAAGCCTCAAGCGCCTGGCCAAGTTCATCACGAAGGCCATCAGCACCGCCAAATCGCGCCTATCAGAGGGATTGAGCCGTTACGGCACCCAACGGTACGAGAAGCAGATTCAGGAGCTACAGGGCGAGCTGGCGGGCGTATACGGCGAGATGAAGCAGCAGGCCGTGATCGACCTGACGGAGTTCGCCGGGTATGAGGCCGAGTTCAACATGACCCTGCTGGGCAAGGTCGTGAAGACAGTCGTGCAGCTGAACACGTCGAGCATTGAGCAGGTCGCCGCCGCAGCGCTAGCCGATCCTCTCGACCTAGAGGTCGGCAAGGGCAGGCAGCGCATCAGCATCGCCGGCGCGCTCGACCAGTACGGCACCAAGAAGAGCGCCGAGATCATCAGCGAGATTCGCATGGGCTCGGCGCTGGGCGAGACAACTGGCCAGATCACCCGCCGGCTCACATCGCTGGGTATGCAGCAGCGCGACCAGGCCGGGGCGCTGGTGCGGACCATGACCAACCATATCGCCAGTTCGGCGAGGTCGCAGTTCATGGCTGACAACGACGACATCCTGAAGGGTAAGCGCCGGGTCGCCACCCTGGACGGCAGGACCACGCCGCTCTGTCGTGCGCTGGATGGAACGGTGGTGCCCATGACCGCGCCGTCGCCGCCATTTCACTGGAACTGCCGGACCACCGAGATACCGGTGCTCAAGGACGAGTTTGCCCGGGATATCCCCGGCTCGACTCGGCCTGCGGTAGGCCCTGACGGCGCCGAGCAGGTCAGCAGCAAGACCACCTACGGCGCATGGCTCGCACGCCAGCCTGCGGCGTTCCAGAAGGACGTGCTTGGGCCCGAGCGCTACAAGCTCTTCAGCAAGGGCGAGCTCACGATCGACAGGTTCGTTGATGACGATGGCAGAACGCTTACCCTCAAAGAATTGCGTGAACGTGAGCCGATGGCATTCAAAAAAGCAGATCATTCTTATTTAAGTAACTGATATTGCTTGATTTATTTTTTCTTGTATTGCCTATCTTGGCTTGAAACCATAGCGTCTTCATTCAGGAGAGCTGCTTCATGGCATTCAGAACGTTTCCGCTAAGAACGAACGCAGAGCGAACCTATATTAGGTTGACCGAGGTTTTCGATTGGTTAGAGCCGGAGATCATTGGGGGTAAAAATAACAAGCTTCTCGCCAAGCAGCGGGCAACTGTCTTTTATGGCAACCAAGATCCAATCGAGGACGACGTTGTGGGCGACAAAAAAATATTTCGAAAGCGCAGCGCCTATGTCGTCACCAAGTTTCTGGATGATCACGACCTGGTAGTCGGATCGGCTATCAAGATGGAGCGTCTGGCTCCCTACACATACCGGTTCACGCCAGGCTGATGAACCAAACTACAAAACCCGCTTCGGCGGGTTTTTTTATGCGCGCAGGCAGGGCCTGCTCAACGTCTCTGGGAGACAGCAATGACCTTGAAATTTCAACTGGACAGCCTCGAAGGCGTCGAAGAATCCATCCAGGGCCTGTACGTCGAGAAGGACGGCAAGTTCGTCCTGGGCATCGAGGGGCTGCCGCAGCAAGAGGATGTCACCGGCCTGAAGGCCAAGGTGGAGGAGCTCTTGGGCGAGAAGAAGGCTGCCGAGAAAGCCCGCCGTGAGGCCGAAGAAAAGGCGCGTGCCGAGGCCGAAGAGGCTGCCCGCAAGTCGGGCAACGTCGAGGAGCTCGAAAAGTCCTGGTCCGAGAAGTACAACCGCCGCGAAGCTGAACTGACCGGCACTCTCGAAAGCGAACGCGCCACCCTTCAAGCTCAGATCCGGGATCTGACCGTGGGCCGCACCGCCACCGAGATCGCGACTGCTCTGGCTGTGCCTGGCAGCGCCAAGGCATTGCTTCCCCACATCGAACGCCGGCTGAGCGTCGAGCAGCGCGACGGTAAACCAACCGTTGTTGTGTTGGACGCCGCCGGCAAGCTCTCGGCGGCAACGCTGGACGAGCTGAAAGCAGAATTCACCAACGATCCGGCCTTCGGCCCGCTGATCGCTGGTAGCAAGGCATCTGGCGGCGGGGCCGGGGGTGCTGGAAAGGGCGGCGGGGCCGCAAAAGGAAACATCGGCGGCACCAAAGAGGAACGTACGGCGGCGATCGCTGGCCGGTTCCCAGACCTCCCACTGAAATAAGGAAAAACATCCATGTCCCTGACCCAAATGCAGGTCTTCAACGAGTACATCATGCCAGCGACCATCGAGACGCTGGATCAGATGCTCGTTGCGTTCAACGCCGCCAGCCGCGGCGCCATCGTACTGTCCCCGGACGGCTTCACCGGCGACTTCCTCCAAGAGTCGTTCTTCCAGACCCTGGCTGCAGCCCAGCGCCGCGTGGATCGTTACGCAGCCAACGGCGCGGCGCCGATCACCGACCTGACCGAGCTGAAAAACACCTCGGTGAAGGTGGCCGGCGGCTTCGGCCCCGTTCGCTACGAGCCATCGCAGATGGCCTGGCTTGAGCGCCCAACCGCCCAAGGCGTCGAGGTGGCATCCCGTGCGTTCGCTGAGATCCTGCTGAAGGACCAGCTGAACACCGCAATTGCCGCGTTGGTTGCAGCGATCACTGCCCAGGCCGCCGCCGTCAACGATGTTTCGGCAACTGCCGGCATCACTCAGGTCGGTCTGAACAACGCCCACGCCAAGTTCGGTGACGCCAGCCAGAACCTGGTAACCCAGGTGATGCAGGGCACCACCTACCACAAGCTGATCGGCCAGGCCCTGACCAACTCCGAGCAGCTGTTCCAGGCCGGCAACGTCCGTGTTGTCGACATCCTCGGCAAGGTCTCGGTGGTCACCGATGCCCCGGCGCTGATGCAGGCCGGCACCCCGAACAAGGAAATCATCCTGTCCCTGGTCCAGGGCGCTGCACTGGTGCACGACGGCCGCAACATGGTCAGCAACGTGTCGACCACCAACGGCAAGGAGCGCATCGAGACCACCCTGCAGGTGGACTACGACTTCGGCCTGGGGCTCAAGGGCTACACCTGGGATCAAACCAACGGCGGCAAATCCCCGACCGATGCCGAGATCGCCACCGGCACCAACTGGGACAAGACCGCGACCAGCATCAAGCACACCGCCGGTGTTGCTCTGATCGGTGACGCTTCCAAGTAAACCCTGATGGCGGGCTGGGCCTATGGCCTGGCCTGCTGAGGATATGCGCATGAGCAAAAACAACATCTGGTACCTGTCTGGTCCGTTCCACCAGTATCAGGAGAACGTCAAGGAGCTCGCCCGAGAACATGGGCTGGTCATTGTCGACGCCAATGTGGCGGAGGGGCGCAAAGGCGCTGCCAAGGACGTTCCCGAGGTAACCATTCGCCCAGAACTGCAGGCCCTGGCGGTAGTCGTCGAGTCCTGCGGTTTGAGCCAGGACGTTGTCGATCGCTTGACTGCTGAGCTGGCTTCCATCGGGGTAATCGTCGAATCGTTCGCCGTTCAGAGCCTGGAGCGCCCTTCGGGTGACCTGGGCGAAACAGCGTCGCGCCTGTTCGAAGTGCTGGAAGCAGTGAATGCCGGCATTTCCAGCCTGCAGCGTGAGCGCGACGGCGAAGTGGAGAAGGTCGTAGGCCTGGAGCAAGAGAAGGCAGACCTGCTGAAGCAGAATGCCGAACTGCTCAAGCAAATCGAATCCCTCAAGCCAGCAAACGCTGACCCAGAGGTCGAAGCGCTCAAGGCCAAGCTCGACGCCGCGAACGTCTCCTACCGTTCCAATGCATCGAAAGAAGCCCTGCAGAAGCAGGTCGCCGAGCTCATCCAGCAGTAACACCGGGGCTGCGTCCCCAATCATTCAAGCGGAGGCCTGATGGCTACCTACATCACCGTGGCCGAAGTAGACGCCATCCTCAGGCCTGACTGGGCAGCTCCAGAACTGAAGGACGAGGCGGTCTTCGAGGCGAATGCCTATCTGACCGCGCTCAACCTGGTTGGCATCGACATGGACAACATCCCTGACGATGTGAAGCAGGCCGGCGCACGACTGGCCAAATGCGCCTCGCAGGGCAAGCTTTACCAGCAGCAGACCGAGGGCTCGCTCGAGGCGAAGACGGTCAAGGCTGGATCGGTATCGACCAGCAAGACCTTCGGCTCGATCGACAAGACCAGCACTGTCGCCCAGCCAGCCTGTGTGCAGCTGGCACTGGCCCTGCTGACACCCTGGCGCAGCAATCCGTTCGCCTTTGCTGTGAAAAGGGGGTAGTCATGGGTCTTCGCGACGAAATCCAGGCAGACGTGGCTGAGGCCTTCGACGATGATCTGGCTGATGCTGTATCGACGTTCACCGGTACCTACATGGGGTCCGGCGCCTGGGACCCAGTAAACGAGACCACCACGGCGCAGCCAGTGACCTACACCGGGCGCGGGGTGCTCGACAGCTACGACAGCCGCCGCATCGACGGACTGAGCATCTTGGTGGGCGACGTTCTGCTGATCTGCCTGGCCAATGAGGTCACGGATAGGCCGGCCGTAGGGCACCTGATCACCGCCGCCGACCTTATCACCGGCCTGCCGGTGACATACCGCGTCGTCAGCCCAGGTATCGATCCAGCCAAGGCGCACTACGAAATCCAGCTGAGGAAGTGACCATGGCCAAGAACAGAGGCTGGAGCACACCTCCCAGCATGTTCGCCGGGGTGGTTGAGGAGCAACTGAGCCAGCGCGTTAGGGTTATCGCTATCGCCATGCTCAACGAGATCGTTCTGCGGTCTCCGGTTGATACCGGGCGCTTCCGCGGCAACAACATCGTCAGTGTGGGCGCGCCGGTCTATACCAGCACCGACAATGTCGACCCCGCGGGCGCTGAGACCATCCAAGCGGGGGTGAGGGCGGTTACAGGACTTGAGCCATACACCCAGGTCTTCATCCAAAACAATCTTCCATACGCCCAGGCCCTTGAAGATGGGCATTCGAAGCAGGCCCCTCCGAGAGGAATCTACGAAGTCAGCTTATACGGCGTATCGCAGGCCTACAGCTCATGACCTTCGAACAGATCCGGGCCATCGTCATTGGGCGCATGGCGCAATTGACCGGCATCCCTGCTGACGCAGTGGATTACCCGAACCCGCCGAAGCCATTTGATCCTGCTGGTCGCAATATCTGGGCCCGATTGGCGAACGTGCCAGGTCTGAGCAGCACGCCAGAGGTCGGAATCGGCCCGTGCGTGCGGCAGACCGGCATCGTAGTCATTCAGCTGTTCGTCCCTAGCTACAGCGGCACCCTATCCATCACCCGAGCCGTAGACACACTGGTCACCCAGTTTCAGTACTACAGCGCTCCAGAAGGGCCGTTCGACTTCTACGAGGCGTCCCCTCGGGTCGTCGGCGACGACGGACACGGCTGGTACCAGGTCAACGTAAGCGTGCCATATCGGGCCTACTGAGCCCGCCAAAATCTGCCGCAAGGCAACCAAACACGCAGCCTAGGCCCGTACAGCCGAACGGTGGATGTTCGTTCATCCGTCCGCCCCGGCTGCGTATCTATTCGCCTGATGAACGAGGTGTCACAGATGATCGAGAGCAACGTCATTCCGTTTCACTACCAAGGCCAGGCCGTGCGTTTCAACAGCGATGGCTGGATCAATGCGACCGACGTATCCAAGCGCTACGGCAAGAAACCTGCTGAGTGGCTGCGCCTGCCAGAGTCGGTCAAGTATATGGATGCGCTGGCCCGCCACTTAAATGTGGGGGAATCCCACCTTTTAGTTCGAAGCGCAAAGGGCCGGAGTGGCGGGACCTGGCTTCACCCAAAGCTGGCCGTTTCGTTCGCCCGTTGGCTGGACGTGGATTTTGCCGTCTGGTGCGACCTCCACATCGATGCGCTCCTGCGCGGTGAGCTCAACGAGAAGCAGCAGTTCGACCTCGCTTGCCGGGCGTTGGACGATGCCAAGGAGGTCGCCAGTCTGAGTGGCCGAGAGCTGGCCCGCTGGCGGAACAAGAAGCCAGGGCTGGAGCACCAGGTCGAGTACTGGCGCGATCAGCTGCAGATGACCCTCGGCCTCGACGCGGCCTAACCCGATCCTGACCAATGCACCGCCACATGGCGGTTTTTTTACGCCTATCGATAGGAGAAATACCCCATGAGTAGCGGTGCAAAGCGCTCGACCGCGTGGATTCGCGAAGTCACCCCGGGGATCACCCCGCCGGGCAACTGGAACGTGCTGACTCGCGTCAGCTTCGGCCTGGGCCCGACCTACAACTCGGAAGAGAACAACGAGATCGGCGAAGACCGCATGTCTCAAGGTACCGCCATGACCACTGTGGATGTGGGCGGCGATATCGAAACGAAGTTCCGCTTCGGCGCCCTGGACGAATTCCTGGCTTCCTGCTTCGGCAAGGACTGGGTCGGTAACGTCCTGACCATGGGCAATGACCGTATCTCGTTCTCCATCGGGGCCTACGACGCCGATGTTGGTATCGCGGCAATCGCCCGCGGCGCTCAAGTGGCCACGATGAACATCGAGGTGCCGAACGACAACGAGATCAGTGTCACCACAACCTTCGCGGCCATTGCCTGGGATGATAAGGCCGACAACACGTCGTTCATCGTCAGCCCTGTCGCAGAGGCGAACCAGCGTCGCTACGGCTTCAAGGATGTCACCGGGCTGAAGATCAACGGTGTGCAACTGGGCGAGGACAATGCCTGCGTCGACAGTTTCAACCTGCAGTTCGATAACGCCGTTCAAACCCAGCGCTGCATTGGTAACGGCAACCCGTTCCCAGGCAACATCATCCCGACCACCTTCACCCCGTCGGGCAGCATCACGCTGAGCTGGTCCAAGACTGCCTACCAGTACTGGAAGGCACAGCAGAACGGCGACGCGCTCAGCTTCGAGTTCACGCTGAACAACGCCGACGGCGGCTACACCTTCCTGTTGCCCGAGATGGAAGTGACCGGTGATTGGCCCGATGGCGGTGCCACCGACATCATCCAGGTTGAGCTCAGCTACACCGGTCGCCGCGTGCCGCCGACCATCACCCGTCTGCCGGCGCCGATCGCCATAGCAGCGGTCACGGTGACGCCGGCCACCATCAGCCTGGCCGTTGGCGAAACTGCCGACCTTGAGGCCGTGGTGACTCCTGTTGGCGCGAGCCAGCTGGTCAACTGGACGTCTTCGGATCAAGCCATCGCCACCGTCAGTGCTACCGGCCTGGTAACCGCCATGGCCGCTGGTACGGCGACCATCACCGCGACCAGCGCCGCAGACGGCACCAAGACCGACACCTGCGCTGTCACCGTCACCGCTTAACCCTTTGCGCGGCGCGCCTTCCAGAGCGCGCCGAGCATCTTGTCATTGAGGAAGCCCATGGGCATCACCATCAAGAAGCCAGAAATCGACATCGACGGAACGCGCTGGGTTGAGTTCGCCGATGGCGCGAAGATCCTTGTCGCGTCCTTCGGTAACCCACTGTTCAAATCGCATAAAGCGCTGGTGCAACGTCACCTGGACGCGATCGACGCTCAGACCCGGGCGGGAACCAAAGATTTCAGTCTGGAGGCTGTAGCCGGCGTCGAGTTCGAATCTGGTGACGACCTTTTCTATGAGCTGGCGGCACGCTATCTGATCAAGGACTGGCAGGGTGTCGACGTGGCGGAAAGCCCAGGAACTCCAGCTGCTTATACCCCGGAGTTGGGCATTCAGCTCATCCGCATGATGCCGGACGTGTACTGGGTCGCGGTACGCACTGCTCTAGACATTCTGACGCGCGCCGAGGAGAAGGCAGCGGCTACCGCGGAAAAGCAGTAGCGGCATACGTCTGGGGGCGCGAGTGGGCCGGGCAGGGCAATGAGAAGAAGCGCTGGAAGCATGAGCGGCTTGGGGTGCCTGTCCCTGATCCACCAGAGATCGACGGTGTAACTGCCGAGATCCTTGAGGCCTACGGCCAGATCAGCAGGTCAAGGCAGTACGTGGGAATGGCCGGTGCTCCGGCGCCGATCTCGCCAGTGGCCATCACTGATCACCTGACCCGCTACCCTTCGGCGATATGCCGCGAAGAATTCGACGCTGCAATCTTCGCCATGGACGACGAGTTCCGGCGCCACTGGGATGAGCAGCAGGAAAACGAGCAGACCAAGGCAGCGCCGAACAAGCGCAAGCCTAAATGACGCGGCCAGGCCGCAGGAGAAGAACATGCAGCAGAGCTATGTGCTTACCATCCGCGACCTGTTCACTGTGCATGATGGCGTCCAGTGCGGCGGGAAGGCTGTTGTGTCGATCATGGATGATGGTGAAGAAATTGACCGGCTGTGTTTTGAGGGGAAGGTCGGCCCCGATGGCTACCAACGTCGGTACACCGGAAAACCGGGGCTGAAGGCAAGGCTCGTCTCCGGCCCTGGCGTGATTCATATGGGGGTGCAAAGCGATGCTCAGGACGAGTGATCAGCCTCAAGAACAAATCGCTCAAACCACTCAACAACCTTGCCGTGAGACTCTTGATCCTGCTCGCGATGGAAGGCGGCTATCAGATATTGTGGATCGCTTCCGCGTAATGAAAACTCCCGATACTCCCATGCCGAGCGCTCATTCAGTGCTTGGGCCAAGCCTGGAAACTCTGCGTCTTTCTCTTCGATCCACGATTGCCAGCGATCATGGACAGCCATGACAGTCTTTTCGTTTGCTGCCTGCGCGTGATCTCGGAGGGTAAACTCGACATATGAGAAATAGTGCCCATCTTCCCCAGATAGACAGCCAAGAGACATGAATGGGCTGTCTTGGCTGTTGAGCGCTTCCAGAACATAGCGAAGGCCGTTCTCTTTGGTTGCCTCGTGAATCTCATCAATGCGATGGGGCTCTGCGAGCAGATCGATCCCGCCGTTGTTCCTATCGCCGTCTGGACTTACCGCTTCTGCGCGATAAGGCCAAACCTGATATCCATCTGCCGGGTCCGCCTTGATCATCTGCGGACGGGGTGATCTCGCTGGCATGGCTGCATTCCTTTGTGGGCTTACAGGTGTCTTGTCTGTCCGGCTTGTTCCGCCGGATCGGCTGTCGAACGAAACGCTACTACGCCACCATCCAATCCGCGTACTGGCTTTCCGTCCAGGGTGGATGGGTGGACAGGGTGGCGTTTGTCGGTGAGCGAGCCCTAACCGAGCTTTGAAATGGCGCGAGCCCTTTGCTTTTCGATTGCCTGAGCCCTGGGCCCTAAATGACATTGTGTAGCGGAGCCATTCAAGACCATCGGCTGGCTTCGGTAGTCATCGGCAATAGCCAACCAGCGATCGCATATCGTTACAACGTCTGTGTACTGCTTGCGCTTGCTGAGGATTATGGCGGCGCGCTCGAAGAAAAATGGTGCGGCGCTGATTCTCGAACCTGGCGCCTGGCGCCAATAGGTGGCTTCCTCTGCGTCGCAGCAACTCAGCATCGCCTCCAAGTCATCCTTCCGCTCCACGAAGGAGCTTGTCGGCCTGCCGTCAACCTCTGCGAGAGCTCTAGATTGGCGAAGGACATCCTCAGCCTCAAGACTCCATTCCATGGCTTCGCTCCTTTGGGTTTGGTGGCGCAGGCTAACCCATGCTGCCCGTGAAATGGTAGATTGCTCGCATCGACAAGGAGGGCGTCATGGAGCTGCTGATCATTTGCCTGGCGTTGGCCGGGGTAACTGCCTATTTCGCGAAGCAGAAAGGAAGAAGTCCAGCTGCCTGGTTCCTTTTGGGCCTGATCTTCCCGGTGATTGGACTTATTGCTGTTTGGATCGTGAATCCGTTAGGCGTAGACCAGCAGAAGAGCATTGAGATTGCCAAAAAGTTTGGGTCCTCGTCCTTATACAGAAAGTGCCCATTCTGTGCCGAGGTTGTGCAGCGCGAGGCCATAAAATGTAAGCACTGCAAGTCCGACTTGGAGCCTGTCCAAGACTGACTACAACACCACTAGTGAAGCCCGCCTTTGAGCGGGCTTTTTTGTGCCTGGAGTTTAACGATGGCCCAAGAATCGCGGCTGGCGGTAACCATTGACTCGCGAGATGCGCAGCGCGACGCCAAATCAATGACCAAGGACCTCAATGCCCTGGAGTCTGCAGGAAATAGAATTGATCCGGCGATGCGCAAAGCTGGTGCGTCGATGGATGACGTGGGCAAGAAGGCATCTTCCACAGGTTCGAAGATCAGAACTCTAGAAGGCCAAACAGGCAGCCTCGTTTCCGCAGTATCAGGTCTGGCTGCCCCATTGGCTGCGGCATTCAGCGCAGCAAAGATCGCCGCAGCAGCGGAGCAATACACCAACCTTACCAACCGACTACGGCTTGTGACGAATGGGGCTGAGCAGCTGGCTTTCGCTCAGCAGTCCGTTTATGACATTGCTCAAAATTCGCGACAGTCGCTTGAGACGACTGCTCAGGTGTATCAGCGGATCGCCCAGAACGGCAGGCAACTCGGCTTGAGTTTTTTTGATGTTGCTAGAGTGACTGAGACCGTGGCGAAAACTGTGGCTCTCAGCGGAGCCAGCGCCCAGGCTGCAGATGCAGCTATGGTCCAGTTCGGGCAGGCGCTGGCTTCTGGGACGTTGCGTGGGGATGAGCTGAACTCCATCCTAGAGCAGACGCCGGCGCTTGCGCAGGCCATTGCCAGAGGGCTTGGGGTTACCATCGGCCAACTACGAACAATGGGATCAGAGGGCAAACTTACTGCTGAGGCAATCGTGAGGGCGCTTCAGGACCAAAAGGACAAGGTTGACCAGCTTAGCTCCAGCCTGAATATGACCGTTAGCCAGGCAATGACAGCGTTCAATAATGCGCTGGTAGCCACTATTGGTCGACTGGATGAGGCCACGGGATCAAGTCAGGCGCTTGCCAAGGGCATTGCATCGCTTGCCCGCGCAATGGATGGATTCAACTCGGGCGAGTTCCTCGACTTTTTCCGTACCGACAAGAAGACGGTCGCCGGCCTCAACAATGAGCTTAGCGTAACGTTAGCCAGTATTCGCGATCTTCAGAATGCGAGATCTCGGCTTTCAAAAGCCGACTCCAGCGATACCGTTCTATTCAACTTCAAATTTTATGACCGGAAGGAGATCGATGCCGAGATCGCCGACCTCGAAGGAAAGGCCGGTAGCATTCGCGCAATCGTCTCGCGCATGCAGGCAAAAGCAGCCAGTACTGGGTCTCAGAAGCCGCAGGGTGAAAATGCCTCGACACCTGTGAACGCTGAATTCGAGAAGCTGTTGGCGAATCTGAAGAAGCAGGCTGCGTTACAAGGCCAAAACAGCGAAGTCGCAAAAGTTCGCTACGCCATAGAGGCAGGTGAACTTGGTAAGCTTCTACCGGAGCAAGAAAAGCTGCTCCTGAAGTACGCAGAAGAAAAGGACGCCAAAGTCGCCGCTGAAAAGGCATCAAAGGCAGCTGCCGCAGCTTCAAGCAAGGCCAATGCCGCAGCCCTCAAAGGTGTGCCAGAGGCCCTGAACACCTTCTCCCGGCTCTACGGTCAGTACGACCCTGCGGCAGAAGCTGCCAGAGCACTCGCCAAGGAACAGAGCCAACTCGACCTTGCTTTGAGCAAGGGCAAGATCAGCCAGGACGAATATGGCAAGGCGCTGGCGCAAGCCTCGATCAACTACGCCGCGGCCATCAAGGGCGCCCGTGGCCTGACCCAGGCTGAGCAGTATCGGGCCCAGCTGGACCGCCAGCTCGCCACCCAGCGTGCACAGTACGACGCTGAGGCGGCAGCGGTGGGCATGGGTAGCCTTCAGGCTGATCGCATGCAGCAGCGCATCCGACTGGAGCAAGAGACGAATGATAGAATCCTGCAGTTGCGTACGGAACTGGCCAACGCTACCACTGAAAAGCAGCGCCAAGATCTGCAAGCTCAGATCGACCTGACTGCCGAGTATCTGCCAAAGCAGCTCCAGGCCATGCAAGTGGGCTGGGGGCAGATGGATCAGCAGCTGCTCAATGCAACTAACGGCTGGACTGCTGCGCTCCAGAACTTCCAAAACAGCGCGAACGATGTCGCTGGTCAGACGCAGTCGTTGTTTTCCAACGCCTTCTACGGAATCAGTGCAGATGCCGGGCGGGCGTTCGAAGGCATGGTCTTCGATGGCATGACGTTCAGTGATGCCATGAGCATGATCACAGAGAACATGCTCCGCGGTGTGGTGGGTGCTCTGGGCGAGATGGCTGCTCAGTGGGCGGTGAACCAGGCGCTGCAGTTGGCGTTCGGTAAGACACAAGATGCACTTTCGGCAGCAGAAATGGCCAGGATTGCAGCTGAAACGACAGCCAAGACCACGAGCATCGCTGCTGTCACCACCGCCAAGATTACAGCCGATGGCGCGATGACCGCATCCAGCCTGGCTGCTACCGCTACAACTACATCCGCACAGACCGCAGCGGCAGCTACGACGGCGAGCGCCTGGTTGCCGGCTGCCTTGGTGGCGTCGGTAGGCTCCTTCGGCGCCGCTGCGATAGTTGGCGGCACTGCATTGCTCGCCGCATTTGCGCTGTTCAAGGGGTTCAAGACTGGCGGGTATGTGTCAGGCCCTGGCTCAGGAACCTCGGACAGTATCCCTGCGCGCCTCAGTAACGGCGAATTCGTGGTGAACGCCGAGGCTACCAGGCGCAACCGTTCACTCCTCGAAGCCATCAACTCCAACGAGCGGGTATCGGTGAGTGGGGGAGGAGGGCGAACCATTATCCAGTCTGGCAATGGTCGTGGGGGGGAGCGAGACAAGCCAGCAGGTGGCGAAGTCAACGTTCCGATTCAGGTCTACGTCCAAGCTCAGCCAGGCATGAGCGACGCGGAGGCGCGGCGCCAAGGTCAACTTGCCGGTGAAGGCGTCCGAGACATCGTTCGCCAAGTCATACAGGACGAGCAACGCCCAGGCGGAATGCTCTCATAGGAAACACCATGGAAACGCTACCTGATGTTGGCCGCAGTCCAGATTACGGCCTGATAGCCGGCGGCACATTTTCGCGGGATGTAACGAAATTTGGTGACGGGTACGAGCTCCGTCGCTCGTCCGGGCTCCAGCCATTCCGCAGGGAGTGGGGCGTGCGATGGTCTTTGCTGAATGAGGGGCAACGAGACACTCTGCGCGATTTTCTGAATGCGAGGCGCGGCGTGGAAGCCTTCCAGTGCACCATGCCTGGCGAAGGGTCCCTGCGGGTCATATGCCAGGACCCTCCTTCATCCACTCACGACACCTATGGTCGATTCACCATGACCGCCACCTTCACCGAGGACCTGAACCCATGACGCCCGAGCTCATCGCGACGGACATGCAGCGCCTGGAGCAGGATGCGATCGTGCAGATGTTCGAGATCGACGCGACCCAGTACGGAGGTGAGGTCATGTACTTCGCCACGGCGACGGTGGACGGCCATGCCATCAGTTTCAACGGCGTGCAGTACCTGCCGTTCCCGATCCAGGCCGAGGGCTTCACCTGGAACGGGCAGGGCACCTTGCCGCGCCCGACGTTGCTGTTGGCGGCCCAGGATCTGGCCTTCCTGTCGCTGGTCATGTCGGCCAACGACTTGGTGGGCGCCCCGGTACGGCGCAAGCGCACCTACCGCAAGCACCTGGACGATGGCAGTGATCCTGACCCAGACGCCCTGTTCCCGGTCGACTACTACGTGATCGAGCGCAAGGCCCGGCAGAACCGCACGCAGATCCAGTTCGAGCTGTCGGTGCAGATGGACCAAGAGGGTCGGATGATCCCGGCTCGCCAGGTCCTGCGCGACACCTGCACGCATCGGTACCGCTGGTGGGATGGCACCCAGTACCGCTACGAAGGTGCAACCTGCCCCTATGCCGGTACCGGCGAATGGGCCGAGAGCGGCGCAAGCGCGGATCGCGGGGCTGACCGGTGCGGTAAGCGGTTGTCCGACTGCAAGCTGCGTTTTGGTGTGTACGGCAACCTTCCGTTCTACGGATTCCCTGGCGTGGCGAGGTATCGGTGATGTTTGAGCAGCACACGGAGCAGTTACAGCGCGAGGCCATTGCCGCCTATCCACAGGAGGCGGTCTGGCTGATCACGCCGGGCGAGTGCCGGCGGGTGAAGAACATCGCCGCCGAGCCCACCAAGACGTTCCAGGTCGACAAACGCACGATGGCGGCTGCCGTGGCGCGTGGCCTGCTGGCGGTGGTGCACAGCCACCCCGACTATCCGGCCTGCCCGAGCGCCGCCGACATGCGTGGACAGGCCACCACTGGCGCGCCGTGGGGGATCGTGGCCACGGATGGCGAGCGGGCCACCGAGCCTGTCTGGTTCGGCTATCAGGTCGAGCGTGCCCCGTTGGTGGGTCGCGGCTTCCGTCACGGTATCACCGACTGCTACGCGCTGATCCGCGACTACTACCGCCTGGAGCTGGGCATTGACCTGATCGAGTTCCCCCGCGATTGGGAATGGTGGCTGAACGGCGGCGACCTGTACCGCGACGGCATCGCCCCGGCGGGCTTTCGCCGGATCGAACAGGCCGAGGCCATGCCCGGTGACATGTGGATTGCCCAGCTGCGTTCGCCGGTACCGAACCACGGTGGGGTACTGCTAGAGCACGGTCTGGCGCTGCACCACCCGAGCGGAAGCGATCCCGTAGACGGCACACAGTTGTCTCGGCGCGAGCCGATCGGCCGCTGGCTGCCGCACATCACCCTTTGGTTGAGACATGAATCACGATGAAGACCATCCACTTGCACGGTGCGCTGGGCTCCCAATTCGGGGGCCCTTTTCGTTTGGACGTGCGCGATCCAGCTGAGGCGGTGCGGGCGCTGCTGGTGCAACTGCCGGGGTTCCGCGAGGCGCTTGAGGCTGGCCACTGGCATGTGCTGCGTGGTCCGCTCGAGCAAGGCGAATCCCTGGCCGAGGAAGGCCTGGTGGTCGCCCTGGGCGCTGCCGAGGAAATGCACATCCTGCCAGCCATTGAAGGCGCCGGCGGCGTGATGAACATCGTTTCCGGCATCTCGATGGTCGTCTGGGGCGTGATGACCGGCAACTACGGCATGGTCAAGAAGGGGTTCAACAAGACCACAGGCGGCATCACCAGCCTGTTCAGCCAGACGCCAAAGAGTAGCGACTACTCCGGGCGTGAACAGGCGGATGAGCGTCCGTCGTTTTTGTTCGACGGGCCCACCAACACCAGCACGCAGGGCCTGCCAGTTCCCGTCATTTATGGTCGAGTCAGGACCGGCTCCATTGTCGTCAGTGCAGGATTGACCGCCGAGGAGGCGTGATGAGCGATATCATTCTTGGCGCCAAAGGTGGCGGTAAAGGAGGTGGTGGCGGGTCGGGTAGTGGCGGGTCGTCGAGAACGCCGGTCGAAGCCCCGAACACGCTCCGATCAGTTGCAACAGCCAGGATCATCGATTTGCTGGGCGAAGGCCCGATAGTTGGCCTGGTCAATGGGCTGAAGTCGGTATTTCTTGACGACACACCGCTGCAGGCCGCCGACGGTAGTTACAACTTCTCCGGAATGACTGTCGCTGTGCGGACCGGCGAGGCCAGTCAAGCGCCAATTTCTGGGTTTCCAGCTGTAGAAAATGAAGTCGATGTCTCGACACAGTTGGAAGAGCTCGCGCCAATTGTTCGTTCTGTAACCAACCTTGAGGTAGATGCGGTTCGCATCAAGGTGCGCGTGCCATCGCTGACTAGCCAAGACACGAAAACGGGCGACATCAACGGCGCTTTCGCACAAGTGGATGTCCAGGTTCGGCCAAGCAATGGGCCTTGGGTTGATTCGGCCAAAATCGTATTTAGCGGAAAGACGACCTCAGCCTATGAGAAGCAGCAACGGGTCGAACTGCATGGGGTTGGTCCCTGGTCGATTCGTTTAATCCGCCAGACGCCAGACAGCACGTCTACCATTCAGAGAGATACGCATTGGGCGAGCTACACCGAGATAGTCGACGCGCGCCTGACATACCCCGACAGCGCCGTCATTGGGCTGCAGGTTGACGCTCGCCAGTTCGGCTCTGAGATCCCGTCCCGTTCCTACGATGTGAAGGGACGCATCATTCGTGTCCCGTCGAACTACGACCCAGCCACGCGGGCCTATGCAGGTCTTTGGGACGGAGCGTTCAAACTGGCCTGGACTGACAACCCGGCCTGGGTCTACCTAGATTTGGCCACCCATCCGCGTTACGGCGCCGGTCTCGATAACGTAGACAAGTGGTCGCTCTACCAGATTGCTCAGTACTGCGATGAACTGGTGCCAAACGGCTACGGCAAGATGGAGCCGCGCTTTACCGTCAATACCGTGCTGGCTGAGCAGGTAGAGGCGATCAAGGCGCTGAATCAGCTGGCCAGCGCCTTCCGCGGCATGACCTACTGGGGCAGCAACTCGGCGGTGGCTGTAGCCGACATGCCGAGCGACCCGGTCAAGCTTGTTTCTCCTGCCAACGTGATTAATGGGGAGTTTGAGCGCTCCGGCACTGGTTTGCGAGAACGCCATTCGGTAGCGCTGGTGACCTGGAACGATCCTGAGGACGGCTACAAGAAGCAAGTCGAGGTAGTGGAGGATGCCGATGCTATCCGGTCGTTTGGTTGGCGCCAGCTCGATGTGACTGCGTTCGGCTGCACGTCTCGCGGCCAGGCGCACCGCTTGGGTCGTTGGCTGCTGTACAGCGAGCGCGCCGAAACCGACACGATCAGCTACACCGCTGGTGTTGACCACGCCGATCTACGGCCTGGCGACATCATCGCGCTGCATGATCCATCGCAAGCTGGAGCGCGCCTCAGTGGTCGCGTGCGCGCCCCTGGCCTGGCTGAGCTAGAGCTGGACAAGGTGCCAGACGAGGTCGCAGGCTTTGACTGGTTTCTCGATGTCATGCTGCCGGTCGGCGTGATCGAGCGGCGTCAGGTGCAGAGCTTCACTGGAAACATCGTCACGCTGGCCGAGCCACTGAGTGCGACTCCCGTGGTTGCTGCGATGTGGGTGTTGTCGAATCTATCCGTTGAGCCTGAACTGTTCCGGGTCGTCAGCGTGTCGGAGAAGGAGGGCGCGCAGTACCAGATAACGGCAGTTGAGCACGACCCTGACAAATACGCCCGCGTCGAGCTCAACCTGAACCTTCCGGAGCGGGACACTTCGCTGATTCCCACCGGCCCGCTGCCGGCGCCGATCAACCCCACAGTCGAGGAGTACCTGTATCGTGCTGGTGTGGTGGCTAGATCAGGTGCGTCAATCTCGGTAACTCCGCCCAGTGATCCCCGGGTCACGCTGTACGAGTTTCAAGTCTGGCGCCCGGGCGAAAGCGACTATGGTCCGCTCAGCATGCAGTCCGGCGTGACGGCGGATGTGCAGGACACCAGCCCAGGCGAGTACAAAATCCGCGTCCGGTCGATAGCCGTTACTGGACTTCGCTCGCCCTGGTCCAGCCTGACCGTGCCGCTACAGGGATTGCTGCGCCCGCCGGCCGACATCGCCGACCTACGGCTGACGGTCAATGCCGGGCAGTTGACGCTGTGGTGGCCACCGGTTCCCGATCTGGACCTTGACCACTACGAGGTTCGCTACAGCCCTGCACTGGCTGGGGCAACGTGGGCCAGCGCGCAAGTGGTGATCGACCGCGTTTCGGCTGGGGTCAATACGGCAACGCTTCCGGCCCGTCGCGGCACGTACCTGGTGCGAGCGGTGGACACCAGCGGCATCTATAGCCTGAATGCGGTATCGGGCACGTCTGAAATCGCCGATCTTGACAGCTATAACGCGGTGGAGGCGGTTGACGAGGGCCCGGCCTGGGCCGGAGAGCGCGTGGACGTCAGCGTAGCCCTTGGTCAACTCCAGCTGGATAGCCAAGACACGCTTTCAGACTGGCCCACGCTGGCCGAGGTCGTGACCATGGCGTATGGCACGTCGGGCCTCAAGGAAGAAGGTTGGTACTACGCCGATGAAATCGTCGACATGGGCCACGTCTACACCGCGCGCCTCACCAGCGAGGTTCTAGCCTTCGGCTTCGACATTCTCGGCACCATGGCGAGCTGGGTCACGCTGGCGTCGATCGACCGACTGGCCGATGTCGATCCCGGCCAATGGGGTCTCACGCTGGAGGTTTCGCAAAGCAGCACTCCGCAGCCAGAGGCGCCGACGGATTGGACCCCCTGGGCCCCGCTGACCATCGGTGAACACACGGCGCGGGCGTTCCGCTTCCGACTGCATCTGCGCAGCTATGCCCCGGCAGTGACGCCGAGCGTCAGCCAGATGCGCATCGTCATCGACATGCCAGACCGCGTGGCAGGCGCCAATGACTTGCTGTGCCCAGCCGGAGGGATGCGGATCAGTTTTGACCCGGCCTTCATGGTGCGTCCTGCCCTGGCCGTCGATGCCCAGGGACTTAGCGTGGGGGATCGCAAACTGATTACCGATATCGACGACAGCGGTTTCAACGTGCGGTTCTTCGACAGCACCGGCAGCGGGGTTGAGCGCACATTTGACTATCTCGCCAAGGGCTATGGCCGGCGAATCTAAGGAGCACCTATGAGCCAATTCGATTGGGGTGTCATGGACCCCAACGCCAAGAGCGGGCCGCAGCTTGCGCTTGACCTGAACAACTTTCGTGACGCCTTGAACTCGCTGCACAGAGGGGTGTCGCGGCCGGCATATGTACGAGCTGGCATGCTCTGGATTCGTGAAGTCACGACTGAGCGCTGGGATGTAGTCCTGCACGACGGACAGAATGACCTGGTTCTGCGCAGCCTGGATCCGACCGCATCCAAACTCTTTAAAATTCCGTCTTCGGAAATTGAAGGACTGGATAATGCGCTGGGCGCCACGGTGCAGAAGGATGCCCCCACCGCGACGGGCGCAGCTATCTTGCCGGCCGGCACCACCGCGCAAAGACCGGCAGCACCGATGGGCGGGATGCTGCGTTTCAACAACAGCATTTTGGAGTATGAGCGTTACCAGAATGGCAAGTGGCTGGCACTGAACACTCTAGATAAGGCATTGAACGAGGCTCCTTTGGTGACACTGGCCTCGTCCTCGACTGTCGATATTGGTGCAGCCGGGGCAAACACGATCAACATCAGCGGTGGAGCGACGATAAATTCGCTCGGGTCTGCGACGGAAGGTGTTGTCAGGCGCTTGATCTTCCAGGGAAGTCCTGTGATCAGCCACAATTCAGCTTCGCTGATTCTGCCAGGCGGCGCGAACATTACAGCCAGCCCTGGCGACACCGCACAATTCGTTTCGCTTGGTAGCGGTAACTGGAAATGCGTCGGTTACGCTCGGGGTAACGGCAATGCCGTGGTGGAGGGAGGCATTGGTGCAGGACAGGACTGGGTAAACCTTACAGCCTCGCGACTGGTCGGTACCACATACACAAATACTACGGGGCGAACAATTTACGTAGTGATTGCCATGTCCTTGACCACCGGTATGACTTCGACCCTGACAGTTCAAGGCGAGCAGCGCAGCTGGGTCGCAAACAACGGTTCAGGTGGCGGCGTAGGGACGCACTCGGCACCAGTTCTACCCGGGAATACGTATTCTGTTCAGAGCGGATCGCTGATCCGTTGGAGCGAGGTTCGAGCATGAGCATGAAATACTTGAAAGACCCGACCACTGGGGAGGTTTTCGCCTTTGAAGCAGATGGATCACAAGATGATTTCATTCCTATCGGGTTGATTGCTCTGACCGAAGCGGAAGTGGAAGCGCACCTTGCGCCACCTGTCCTTTCGCCGGAGCAGTTGGCTGAAATCGCGCTCAATGAACGCGACGCGCTGCTGGCTCAGGCTGCGATTCGGATCGCACCGCTGCAAGATGCCGTCGACCTCGGTGAAGCCAGCGCAGCAGAAGAACAGGCGCTAATCGCCTGGAAGCGTTACCGCGTTGCGGTTAACCGCATTGATCAGCAGGGGGGCTTCCCCGGCCAGATCGACTGGCCCGTGCCGCCGGCCTGATCAACTGAACGACAGCCTGCCAACGAAGACAACCGCCTGATGGCGGTATTTTTTTGCCTGGAGAAAACCATGCGTACATCGCAACGCGGCTTGAGTCTGATCAAGTCGTTCGAAGGCCTGCGCTTGCAGGCGTACCAGGATGCCGTCGGCGTCTGGACCATCGGCTATGGCGCCACCCGAGGGGTGAAGGCGGGCATGTCGATCAGTAAGGAGCAGGCCGAACGCATGCTGCTGAACGACGTGCAGCGCTTCGAGCCCGAGGTCGAGCGCCTGGTTACCGTGCCGCTCAGCCAGAACCAGTGGGATGCCTTAGTGAGCTTCGCCTACAACCTGGGCTCCGCCAACCTGGAATCGTCGACGCTGCGCCGGCTGCTCAACTCTGGCGACTATGCCGCAGCCGCTGATCAGTTCCCGCGGTGGAACAAGGCCGGCGGGAAGGTTCTGGCGGGGCTGGCGCGGCGTCGGGAGGCGGAGCGGGCTTTGTTTCTGGAGGCCGCATGAGCTGGCCCGGCGCGGTGCCGGCCTGGGTCTGGTGGTTGATAGTCCTTGCGCTGGTTGCCGGCGGCCAGCAGTACCGGGTGGTAGTTGCCCAGGGCGAAACCAGTACCGCGCGCGGCGAACTGGCCGACTACAGCCTGCAGGTCGCTGAGCGTGATCGGCGCGCCGCAGCTCAGGCCAGAACCGAAGAACACCGCCGCCAGGCCGTGACGGACGAAGCAGATAGGAAAGCAGATGAACGGTATGCAAATCTTGAGGGTAGGGTTGTTGCTGCTGAGTCTCGGTCTGTCGGGCTGCGCGGCGAAATTGAGCGGCTGCGCGCAAGCCATCGAGCAACCTGCGATACCATCGCTGCCCAGCAGCGCCAGGCAGGAGCCTCTGCCGTCGTGGTGCTCGGGGGATTGCTTGAAGAGTCTGACCGAATGGCGGGAGACCTCGCGAAAGCGCTTGAGCGAAGTCGAATAGCCGGGCTGGCGTGCGAGGCGGTGGCGGATGGAATCCGCCGTGGCGGTGAGTAGTTATATAAAGGAATGGAATCGGTCGGCAGAGCGCCGAAGAAGGGTGACAGGAAGCGTGGGACAAATCTGGGACACCGAATGTCCCAAATGATGATGAATCAAGATGCAGGAAAATGATGGAAACCCCAATAGATACAGGGGGTTGAGCGATTTGCTCCAATAAAATAGCAGGTTGAGACCGGATTGCAAATCCGTCTACGCCGGTTCGATTCCGACCTCGGCCTCCACCATTCGAAAACCCCGCAGATGAAAGTCTGCGGGGTTTTTATTTATGCGCTGGAAAACCTCATCGTTTCCGCATCAGACCTCCTGCTTGGTTAAATCTGACCATCTCTCCAGCGCGACGGTAAACGCGCTCGGTCTTGCAGCATTTCCTGCGGCTGTCTGTAACCGTGAACGGTGGACAGCACGCTCAATTATTCCGTCACAATAAAATTTGCCGTAATGTTTCCCGCTCTTTCACATGATCCTCCGGCTTTGCTGGCTTCGCTCGAAGTTGCGCCATAGAGACTATTCTTGTTGGCGATGTGATCAAGGCTGGTTGTTCCCCAGCCATTCGAGGTGATGGTTACGCGGACACCGTCTCGGAAAGTGATAGAGAAATCTCCCTTCGCCGGAGTACCAAATCCCTTTACCAGGAATGCTTCCCGTGGATTCGCTCCGCTCCCACTGTTCTCAACCAAATAACGACCCTTGCTCTTTGTGCTCCAAATGGTGAAGAGCTCAGAGGTCTTGTAGTTGTGTAGCGCTTTGAAACTGCATACGTAGATTACCGTTCCAGTTACGTCTGCGATTGCTCTTGTCTGTCGCGGTATATCCGTTTTGTACTCACATACATCGATGCTTTTTCTATCCGGAAAATCAATATTGCACTCGGCAACCGCTAGCGTTGCGATCGCCATGAGTAGTAATGAAGTTAAGAATTTCAGTTTCAACCCGGCCACTGGGTTTTCATGATTATTTTTCATTTTTACGCCCTTTAAGGGTGGTCTGGCAGATGCCGACATTTTTCGGTTGCTCCGAAAGTAGTCATTCCCAAAACGGCCCGACAAATCTGTCGCCTGTTTCATGCTTTTCGGCTATTCCGAGCACTTTGTAGCGTCCATCCCTCTAGTATAGAGCCCCCTTTTTTGTGGCCATCAGCAAATACCAACGTGCTATCCATAGGTTCGGCAGGGCAAAAGTAGTGACTGCACCGCGTTCTTGGCCAAGCCATGGCGCACTTCGGTATAGCCAAACTGTCGCTTGATTACCCGGAATCGTGGCCCGTCTCGACGCTCATGTCGTTCTCCATGCATGCGCCCCCACCGTGGCCTGAAAGACGGCGCGAGTTATCTTGAGGGATGGATTACTTAGGAGGCCTGCATGCTGTGGTTCGGAACCGACAAGGCCAGGTTTTGTTCAGCGGCGCATCGCGGGCGTCGTCGTGTTCATCGCGACCCTCTTTCTGGCCGCGGATTTGGCTGCCCCGGTCCTGGGACAATCCTGGGACACTCGAATCCAGCGCGACGGTAAACGCGCTCGATGATTCGCTCTTTAATTCGGCTAGTGAGTCCCCCTCCTTTGTCATATAGAAAATGTGAGAGAGCAGGGTGATTTCCTATTTGCCTGGCCGATTAGACCTCACATATTGCGCGATTATCGCCAGCGTGAGGGCATCGACCAGTGCCAGACCAGCGCCAGGGGTGCCCACCCATCCAGCATGGATGGAAAGCCAGTAGCGACCTCCGTTGGGGCGTAGTACGGTCCGCCTTCAACAAACCACCCGGTTCGTTGCCTTATGCCCACGGACCGGGGCTCTCATGACCTGGGAGGGTCGAATGGAAGTCGTTCGAGAGATCAAACAAGAAGAATTGGATGCAGCCTTGGTGGCATTTGCGCGCTACAAAATCGGAGAGATCAAGATCTTCGACTTGGAGCAGGCGATGAGCTTTGAAGCAGGCGACGCTCTATCCCGGAGCGGACTGGTCCGGTTCTCCATTACGAAGATGGTGTCTGGCCGTTATCGCATCAGTGATGAAGGGGAGAATGCGATCACAGAGGCAGGCCGGGATCGCCTTGAGGTGATCCGAGGATAACGCGGCCTTTCGGCTGATCGCTAGGCAACAAAAAGCCCGCTTGATGGCGGGCTCTCTGCGACGGGTGCTGATCCTTCAGCCTGGTCGGATTGTAGGGCAAGTTGGCGGCGGATTGCCAGATACAAAAAAGCCCGCCGGAGCGGGCTGAACGTCCCAACATGAACAAAGCTGACTTTACAGTCAGCTTTGTGAAGAAGTCGTGAAAGCAGCCGGTCAAACTTTCCCCCCAAGAACCTGCCAATCGCGCTGTTCTACGTTGGTGGGTTGGTGTCCCTTCTGCGTTGATTGCTAGAATCCATTAGCCACTATGGATCTATTGTAAATGCCTAGATTTCCCATTCTCATCTGTTCAGCAATGGTTGCTACTCTGGCAGGATGCGCATCGCCAGGTCAGCCGACGGGCAGCAAGCTCACCAGCAAGACCCCTGAAGCGTACGCGGCATGTGTGCTGCCGAAATGGCAGGCCACGGCGCCGCTTACCACACAGAAATCCATCTCCAATGGATACCGCATCACAGCACCCAGCGCAGTGACCTCCGATGATGTGCTTGAGGTCGTCAAGTATCACGAGGGTAGCCGTGCAACGTTTTACAAAGGCAGTTTCTTGTCGACTGACAAGCTGCGCACGGCGGCAAGAGAGTGCTTGGATTGATGTGCTAAGCCATAGCTTTACGTGTGCATCAATGCGAAAACCCGGCGCGAGGCCGGGTTTTCGGTAGACGGGGCCAAGTCCCTTTGGCTTGATCGATAGTGATCGAGTTGCGTGACAGCTGTGTGACAGCGCCTCTTCTTAATAGGGGGGCAGTCGCTGGTGAGACCAGTGCACAAACCTACCACTCGGCCATCCGGTTTCCTCGCCGCCTTTCGCCTTGTCTGGTTTGCGCACGAACACATTTCATACAGACCCTAATAGCCCGCACCACCAGCGCCCCCCATGTTATCGAGTGCCTTTCGGGTATTTTGAGGGCCGGCCTGTGCGCAGGTGGAGAAACTTTTGTTTTCCACGGTGCCTGCGGTATTAAAGTTGATGCTGTACGCGTGCTGTTGGCCCTGATGGGCAAGCATGTAATCAAAACAAGTGCCAGCGCCTTTGGGGCGTTCAGTGGTTGAAAGTGGCTGCCCACCGACTTGCAGAACTTGCGCTTTGCTCATGCCGGGCTCGATCTGAGATACCAGCGGCGAATCACGGTAGAGCGATGAGTTCGTCGTACAGCCGCTGCCTGCGGCCAATAGCACGGTCAGCGCCAACAGAGATGTTTTCATGGTGATGCACCTGATAGCGAATCGATAGAAATCGCCAGAGCACTCATTAATTAAAGTCCTTGGGCAGCGGGTGCGCTACTGCTGGCGTTGTATCCAGTTGGTGTGCCACGAGGGTGATGGTAAATTGATGGCGCTGCGTAGGCTGAATAAAGGGAATTTCTAACAATGCTGAGCAAGCTGATAGCAGCTGGTCTTTGTCTGTGGACACTTCAGTCAGCGGCCGCCGACGACAAGACCCGCGTACTGGTCGATAGGCGTTGGTACACGGAAGACTATGTAAGAACCCGCCTCTTCGAAACGCATCCTTCGCTGGCGAGAAATGCGTTTCACAAGAGTATCAAGTACGCCTACGCACCTGCAGTCGCAACGCTCGCAGGTGGGCGCTTTTTCGAACACCCGATGCGCTCTCGAAAAAGTGACCACATCTGGATGGTTGGAAAGAACGCAGGAAAAAATGTCAGCAAGGAAACCGAAGACCTTTGCCTGATGGAGATTGGCAAGGCCCTGGCTTCCTTGAAATGGCAAGCCAGTCGTGAGGCTCGAAGTGTTGGCCCCGCAGAGGGGGTGATCGTGGGCATCAGGGCAGGCGAGTTGGCCAAAGCGCCATGGAATCTGGCGAATGCCGCCAGCAATCCAATCTCGGTGATATCTCCTCGAGGCAATGCGCCGCTGCTATGCAACGTCTATAAATCCATGAGACGAAGCGATGGTGTGACCTACGATGTTTCCGTGGCGCTGACTGCGGAAGGTTTCTATTACAAGGGGCGGTAGTGTATCCGCGCTCGTCCAGACGGCATTGAAATGGGGCTTGGACGGCTCATGTACGCAAGTGGACTGTGCGTGCCCGCCCCGTCTTCGGCTCAGAGCTTGGATACCTCAGACTTGAGCGCTTCGGCGGGTGTTTCATCCGAGGACATCACCTGCGCGGGCAGGTTGGAGAAGGTCACCGCATACTTGCCCAGGTCTTTTTCCTGGCGCTGGAAGTTGATCGACACTTTTTCGCCTTGCCAAGAAAGCACTTCGGCCAAATAGGATGCCCCGGAGGCCATCTTGATCCAATGGCTGTCCAGCTTCGTGGGTTGGCCAAATTGCTCGGTCAACAGGTCCGTGACCAGGTTCAAGCTGTTGGCATTGCCACTGAAAACCAATTCCTGCACCTGCCCGTCTGCCAACGTGGCGACGAGTTCGTAGCCTGGGGAAATGGGTAGATATGGCAGGCCGCGGACTTCGAAGCGATTCGGGTCGGTGGTGGCTACCCGGCAAGGTTTGTCTGGCCTGGCGATATCAGCAGGGCATGGGGCAACTTGTTTGAGGAAGTCGCCCTGCAAGTTGATCCCCAGAAAAGAGGTTGGCTCCAGATCCCATGCTGGGGTGTTTTGCTGCGCGCCCGCCCAAAGAGGAAGCATGGCGAGCAGGCCTGCCGAAACGGTTAGAAGAGGTAGAGGCTTCATGGAGTCCATTCTTCGAAGAAGATTTTAAGGGTTGTAGAGTACTCGCATGCACAGCACATTCAATGCTGTCAATAGGCTAGCTTCTCAAGCAGCTTCCGCGAAAAGGAACAGGAAATTTCTGAAAAGTTCCTGTGAGGGGCTGAAGGCGTGAAGGGGGTCACGCTTTTACGGCTAGCAAGGCGCGTGCGGTAGGCGCCAAAAAGAAAACCCGCCGGGGGAGGCGGGTTGAAAGAACGTACGAAGCAGCCTCAGTGTGCCCAGTCGATTGTCAGAAATTCGTGAAGCGCCTGTTCAAAGCGTGTCGATCGTTCTCAAAGATGGGTCAGCTCAAGACGGCTGATCACGCAAACCGAACCGTCTTCAGGAGGCGTGGAGTCGGTGAAATCGAGTTGGTTGTACACGCCGCCATGAAAATTGAAGGTCCGTGTGTTCCACGAACTCGCCAGCTGAAGTATTGGAGAGCGGCCCGTGCGGCCATTGCAGGTTGCGCTGAGGACAATGGCGCCGCTGGATGAGACGTCGATGATGATGTCGAACGGCGAGCCTAGCGGCACATCAGCCAGAAGCGTTGCGGTAGGTGCGCTCGCCTGGTTGAAGTCCTGGCGAAAGCCGTAGGTTAGTTTGCCCTTGTTCCAGAACACTTTGATCGGTGGGCTGTCGTCGTCCTTCACGTGCAATTGGGAAATCACCACCTTCAGCGCCGAATTGACTTTCTGCAACGTGAACTGTTGATAGTTGCGGTGCGCGCTTGCGTTGCCCAAGGCCCAGTAGAGGGGTTCTTTCCATTCGCAACGGGTGCGGTGGGTGCTTTTGCTGGCAGCGCCTTTGGTGGGGGCGCTCAAGCGGATGGAGCCATCGGGCAGCCGGGTGACAAAGTCGCTCAAGGTCGCCAGGGCAACGGCGCCTGTGACTTCCAGGGCCACCGGGTTGGTGTCTGACTTGGGGGCAGGGGTGGTGATGATCAGGTTGTCGATGTTCACAGCCATGCGGGGTCTCTCCTTGTAAAAATGACAGGTCCACACTTGTGCGAGCATCGAAGTAGGGGGCAAGGTTCCGACGAAGATGTCGGAGACGGACGAAGGGATTACAAAAAAAGCCCGCCGGGAGGGGCGGGCAAGAACGTTTGAAGGGAGAGATTCGAGACTAGCGGCTGAGCGGTTAAGCGAGCGTTAAGCGGCCAGCGATTGACCGCGACCGATGATCGGCCTATACAGGCGTGCTTTTACTCTGGGAGCCCAACCATGCACGACGAAGACGACCTGCACGAGCCCGAGCACGATCATCTGCTCGACCACGAGTTTCTGGAGGAGGATGTCGATCCAGAAGCCGACGCCCATGGGGTGTTGGACGAAGCCGAGGAAGATGAAGCCTTGCTGGATGACTTCGACGACGATGAGCATCCCGCCTGGCACGACGACGTCGACGATTGAGTCGCCGTGCCAGCAGCGCAGCTGTCAGCGACGGTCCAGGGAGAAACGCCCGGCGCCGCTCACCGCCAGCAGCAACAGGCCGCCGACGATGCTCATGTTTTTCAGGAACTGGGTCATGTTGGCGCTACGCTCTGGGTCGACCATGTTCCAGAACGGGTGGCCGATCAATGCCGTGCCAAGCACGAACAGGGCGAAGAGGAAGGCCAGCGGGCGTGTATAGAAGCCCAGGATCAGGAGGATACCCACTGCGAACTCCATGATCACCGCGATCGCTGCCGCGAGCATGGGCGCTGGGGCGCCGAGGGAACTCATGTAGTTGACCGTACCCTCGAAGCCGGTCAGTTTGCTCCAGCCGGACAGGATGAACAGGATCATCAGCAGTACACGGGCGAGCAGGATGATGATGTCGCGTTGGCCTTCGAACAGGGAGTAGCGCATGGCGGCATTCCAGTGAGCGGGGACATGGTTCCACTGTAGCAGCCGGTACAGTTTTTGCCGGGCATGAAAAAGGCGCCGCAAGGGCGCCTTATCAGAAGAAGATGGTGCGAGTGGCGGGACTCGAACCCGCAAGGCTCACGCCGACAGATTTTAAGTCTGCTGTGTATACCAATTCCACCACACTCGCACGCTTGAAAGGGTCGTCACGACCGGCGCGCTTCACGGCAGAAGGGCCTGACAATCAAGCGCGCTTTATAACCCGCCGTTATAGATAAGTCAACCGCACCTGTCCTTTCAGGGGGTTATCGCCTGGGCGATCTGGCGCAAGGTGCAGGCTGACGATTGCAAGCTCTTGGCATGGCTATCCATCGCCTTGGCCTCGCGCGCATGCACGCTATGGCGAAGGTAACGCGCATGTCCGCAAAGCCCGCGGTGGACGTCTTCCAGCTCAGTGGCGGTGCGTTGGAGGTCATCCTGCAGGCGCTGCATGCGCAGATTGGCGAGCATCTTCGTTCCTGGCCGTGAAAAAAACGCGGGCACTATAGGGCAATTGCTACCTGGCTGTCTTGAGCCACTGCACGGCCGTTTGGGATTCAACGCGTTTCAGCGCCTTGCTATAGAGGAACCAAGATCTGTCTGGGCTTGTCTGTGGCTTACATGGGTGCCGGTCCTTGACTACGCTCAGTGGATGGCCTTGGTAGTGCCTGCGGAGTCTGCATGGTTTCCAATGAGCGTTCCGATCAACCGCAAATGCCGCCCAACCGCTACGAACAGTTGGTTCAATCGGTGGTGGACTATGCCATCTACATGCTCGACCTTTCAGGCAACGTGGTGTCTTGGAACCCTGGGGCGGAACGGATCAAGGGCTACCGCGCCGAGGAAGTGATCGGCCAGCATTTCTCATTGTTCTTCACCGATCAGGACCGCGCCGAAGGCCGTCCGGAGCGCTTGCTCCACCAGGCCTTGGAGCAAGGGGTGGCACAAGATGAAGGCTGGCGCGTGCGCAAGGACGGCACTCAGTTCTGGGCCCTGGCAGCGCTGGATGTGGTCCGTGACGAAAAGGGCCAAATCGTTGGGTTGGCCAAAGTCACCCGGGACATCACCGACCGACGCGAGTCCGCCCTGCAACTGGATGCCATCCGTGCCCAGCTGTTCCAGGCCCAGAAGCTCGAGGCCCTGGGGCAACTCACCGGCGGCCTGGCCCACGACTTCAATAACCTGTTGACCATCATTTTAGGCGCCTCCCGGCTCGCCTTGGGCAGTGACGATCTGCAGCGTATCCGCCGGCTGCTCGAACACATCGTCGATGCCGGCGAACGGGGCACGCAGTTGACCCGGCAACTGCTGACGTTCGCCCGTCATCGTCAATTGAGCGCGACGCGTATCGCGCCCGCTGAACTGATCGAGTCCACCCGTGGTCTTCTGCAGCATGGACTGACCCATACCATCGAGCTTGAGGAGTACCTGCAGCCGGATCTTCCGCCGATCGAAGTGGACGCCGGGCAATTGCAGATGGTGCTGCTCAACCTGCTGTTCAACGCTCGTGATGCCATCGATGGCGAGGGGCTCATTCGCCTGGCCGTCACCTGCGTCGAGCTGTCCGGCGAGGTGGAAGGGCTGCGAGGGCGTTTCGTACGCTTCGATGTGCAGGACACAGGCCAAGGCATCGACCCGAAGGTGCTGCCGAGGATCTTCGAACCGTTCTTCACCACCAAGCCCTTCGGCAGAGGCACAGGCTTAGGGCTGAGCCAGGTCTATGGCTTCGCCAGGCAGTGCAACGGCGCTATCTGCGTGGATAGCCGGTTAGGCGAGGGTACCTGCATGAGCCTGTACCTGCCCGCATGCCCGGACGTCACTGAACCCGGGCCACAGTGAGTAACTACCATGGCAGAACCACTCAAGCGGTTGGCGACAGGCATCGACGGACTGGACGTGCTGCTCAAGGGCGGCTTGATCGCCGGGGCGTCCTATATCGTCCAGGGGCCGCCGGGGGCGGGCAAGACCATTCTGGCCAACCAGCTGGCGTGCAATCACGTGCGCAGCGGCGGTCGCGTGCTGGTGGCGACCTTGCTCAGCGAGTCGCATGAAAGGCTGTTTCAATACCTATCGACACTGGAATTTTTCGACCCGGCGTTGGTAGGCGATCCGATCCAGTTCGTCAGCGCCTTCGACACCTTGGAGCAGGAAGGACTTGATGCGGTAGTCAGGCTGCTGCGCCAGGAAATTGCCCGTCAGCAGGCCAGCCTGCTCATCGTCGATGGGCTGCTCAATGCCCGGGTCCGAGCGGAAACCAGCCTCGATACCAAGAAATTCGTCTCCGAACTGCAAGGGCACGCCGCCTTTGCGGGCTGCACCGTGCTGCTGTTGACCAGCGCTCGGCTGCAGGAAGGCAGCCCGGAGCACACCATGGTCGATGGGGTGATCGAGTTGAGTGAGCAACTGATGGGCAGTCGGGCTGTGCGGCAAATCCAGTTGCGCAAGACCCGTGGCAGTGGCGCGATGTCCGGACTGCACGAATGCCTGATCGACCAAACCGGTTTGCGGGTGTTTCCTCGCCTGGAAGCGCTGTACAGCCACCCCAGCCAGATGGGTAGCGATACGCTGACGCGGGTCGGCACGGGGATCGCCACATTGGACGAGATGCTCGGCGGTGGCGTGGCCAAGGGCTCGGTCAGCCTGGTCATGGGGCCTTCGGGGATTGGCAAGACGTCTTTGGGGCTGGCCTTTCTCGGGCCGTGCAGCCGCGAGGCGCCGGGCCTGCACTTCGGTTTCTACGAAACACCGGCCCGGTTGCGACTGAAGGCTGCTGCGCTAGGGCATGACCTCGCCGAGCGTGAGCGCGAAGGCAGCCTGGTGTTTTGTTGGCAGACCACCACCGAAGGCCTGTTGGACCAGCTCGGTGGCGG
Organism: Pseudomonas sp. NY15354; assembly: GCF_048068075.1. Lineage (NCBI taxonomy): Bacteria > Pseudomonadati > Pseudomonadota > Gammaproteobacteria > Pseudomonadales > Pseudomonadaceae > Pseudomonas > Pseudomonas sp. NY15354. The sequence continues at coordinate 96,945 of NZ_JBLUPV010000005.1, read as the reverse complement.
CTTGCTCGAGCGTGTCGAGGCCTTGGGTGCGCAGCGGGTGGTTATCGACAGCCTGGGCGCATTCAGTCGCCTGGCGTTCGACCCGGTACGGCTCAATGCCTTCTTCCGTGCCTTGACCGGCGAGTTGCGTGCCCGCGACGTCAGTGTGCTGCTGACCTGGGAGATGCGCGATATCTTCGGCTCGGAAATCACCGCGCCCGCACCGGATCTTTCGAGCATCGTCGACAACCTGCTCTTGCTGCGTTTCGTCGAACTGGAGTCGCAGCTGCGGCGCATGGTGTCGGTGCTCAAGGTGCGCGATAGCCATCACGATCCAGCGCTGCACGAGCTGAGCATCGGTCCTCAAGGGATTGTCTTGCGCAAGGCCTTCGAAGGTGCCTGCGGCGTGCTGAGCGGCACGCCCGTGCCCCAGGGGAGCGACTGATGGAATAGGGTGATGAACACGATTCTGATCGTCGACGATGAATACCTGATAGCCGATATCCTCGGATTTGCCCTGGAGGATGAAGGCTTTCTGGTAGAGAAGGCGAGCAACGGTCGCAAAGCGCTGGAGGCGCTCAAGGAGAAGCGGGTGGAGTTGGTGATTACCGACTACATGATGCCGCTGCTCAACGGCGAGGAGCTGGTCAAGGCGATTCGCGATGAGTTGCAGTTGCCGGACCTGCCGGTCATTCTCATGAGCGGCGCACAGGCCAACCAGGGACGTATCTGCCCCGAACTGTTCGTCGCGGTCTTCGACAAACCCTTCGACATGGACAGGATGATCGCCAAGGTGCGGGAACTGCTAGACACCTGAGACGTGGCCGCCCGCGTGGGCGGGCTGAACGGTCAAGCGCGTCCGTGCGACTTGTAGCAAGGCGGTTCAGTGCTGGTCGTCGTTCTTCTCCGGAGCAGGGTTGCCGGCCTGGATACGCTTGAAGATCTCTTCACGATGAACCTGTACATCCTTTGGCGCATCGATGCCGATCCTCACTTGCATCCCTTTGACTCCCAGAATGGTGACTTTGATGTCATCGTCGATGACGATGCTTTCGCCAACCTTGCGGGTGAGTATCAGCATGTAGTTCTCCTTGGTGATGATGAAATCCGCGCGGCCATTTACCGCAGCGGCGGGAGCTTGTCCCTCTTCCTTCTCATTAAAGACGCTTTCCGCGAAGAGTAATTCCCGCGCAGATAAATTCTGTTATCTGTCTTTAGTCGCAGGTGCCGAAACGACCAAGATGGTCAATCAGCGAAGGTGCTCGGTGGCAAGGATAGGGGGCTTACGCTCAGATGGGAAATTTCTCTGTTTGATAGCGTAAATAGAGACGGGCAATCGTTGATTAATTCCCTATTTCTTGCAGAAAGCGAAGTAAGGCAGCTTCCTCTGCTTCCAGGCCCTGGCGCGCCCTGGCCTTGGGCAGAGCAGCCAGTCGGCCGAGCTGATAATGCTCGAGCACCGCCGGGTGAATGTAGCAGCGCCGGCACACCGCGGGGGTATTGCCCAGGCGCGTGGCGACCTGGCGGACAATCGCGGCAACCTGGCGCCGGGCTTCGCTTTCCGGTTGCCAGGCCAGGGGCCGCAACAGCGCCAGCGCCAGGGCGCTGCCGGCCCAGGTGCGGTAGTCCTTGGCGGTGAAATCGGCGCCAGTGAGCTGCTGCAGGAACTGGTTGACCTCGCTCGAGCCCACGGCATGTCGCTGGCCCTGCTCGTCCAGATACTGGAACAGGGTTTGTCCCGGAAGCTCGAGGCAACGCTTGATCAGTCGTGCCAGGCGTCGGTCGCGCAGGCTGACGTTATGTTCGACGCCCCGTTTGCCGCGAAACTGAAAGCGCACGGTACTGCCTTCGACCTGTACATGCCGGTTGCGCAAGGTGGTCAGGCCGTAGGACTTGTTTTCCCGCAGATACTGGCGGTTGCCGATACGGATCAGCGTGGTGTCGAGCAGGCTGACCACCAAGGCCATGACTTTTTCCCGATCAAGCCCTGGACGCGCCAGATGGCCATCCAGTTGCCGGCGCAGCTTGGGCAGCGCCTGGGCGAAGGCCAGCATGCGGTCGTACTTGTGCTGGTCACGCAGTTCGCGCCATTGGGTGTGATAGCGATATTGCTTTCGCCCCCGGGCATCGCGGCCAGTGGCTTGTAGGTGGCCCTGGGGATCGGGGCAGATCCAGACCTCGGTATAGGCAGGTGGGATCACCAGGGCGGCGATACGTGCCAGCGTCTGGGCGTCGCGTATGCGTTTGCCTTCGGCGTCGAAATAATGAAAGCGGTCGCGCCAGCGGCGCCGGGTCAGGCCAGGCTGACTGTCGTCGACATAGTGCAGGGCCTGGGGCAGTGGGCAATCGAGCATGGGGCAATGTCCATCGACCGGTCACAGCACAATGGACAACGGCCGCCCGACCATTGCTCAGCCCAGTAGCGCCACCGACTTGATCTGGGCCCACAGGGCCTGTCCCGGATGCAAGTCGAGCTGGTCCGCCGAGTAGCGGGTGATGCGCGCCAGCAGCGCATTGCCCGCCGCATCCAGACTCACCAGCACATGGGCGGGATTGTCGGCGGGGCGCCATTGCAGAACCTGCACCGGCAGGCGGTTGAGGATGCTCGAGGTGCTGTCGGCGGTCAGCGCGAGGCTGACATCGCGAGCCTGTACCTTGAGCCTCAAGCTGCTGCCGAGCACCAGGGCGGGATGGGCGATGCGCAACGTGGGGCGGGTATTGCCGCTCAGGCGCAGATCGAACAGTTCGTAGTGTGGGTCATGACCGACGACAACCCCTTCGAGCACCACGCCGGCATCCTCGCCTTGGGCCAGTGGCAGGTCGAGTCGGGTCAGGGTTTCGCTGATTGGGCCGCTGGCAAGTGCCTGGCCCTGCTCCAGCAGCACCAGGTGGTCGGCCAGCCGCGCCACTTCATCCTGAGCGTGGCTGACGTAGACCACAGGGATTTCCAGTTCATCATGCAAGCGCTCCAGGTACGGCAGGATCTCGCGTTTGCGTGGGGCATCAAGGGCTGCCAGCGGTTCGTCCATCAGCAGCAGGCGCGGGCTGCTGAGCAGGGCGCGGGCGATGCCGACCCGTTGTGCCTCGCCGCCGGAGAGGGTCGCGGGGCGGCGCTCGAGCAGAGGTGCGATGCCCAGCAGTTCGCAGGCATGCTCCAGGCTGACCCGGCGTTCGGTGCTGGGTATGCGCCGCCAGCCGAACTCCAGGTTGCCGCGTACCGACAGGTGCGGGAACAGGCTGGCCTCTTGGAACACATAACCCACCGGTCGCTTATGCGGTGCCAGGAAGTAGCCTTTGGCGCTGTCCTCCCAGACTTCGCCGTTGACTTCGATGTAAGCGTGACTGGCGCGCTCGAGCCCGGCCAGGCAGCGCAGGCAGGATGTCTTGCCCGATCCTGAATGGCCGAACAGGGCACTGACGCCGCGACCTGGCAGGTGCAGGTCGACGTCCAGAGTGAACTCGCCGCGCGCCAGGTTCAGGCGCGCCAGGATCGGTGAAGGCATTTTCAGCTCCAGCCTGTCTTGCCGCGGTGGCCAGCATAGAGCACCAGCAACACCACGAAGGAGAACACCAGCATGACGCCCGCCAGCCAATGCGCCTGGGGATAGGCCATGGCCTCGACATGATCGAAGATCTGCACCGAGACCACGCGCGTCTTGTCGGGAATGTTGCCGCCGATCATCAGTACCACGCCGAACTCACCGACGGTATGGGCGAAACCCAGGACACTGGCGGTGACAAAGCCGGGCCGGGCGAGCGGCAATACCACGTGAACGAAGGTGTCCCAGGGGCTGGCGCGCAAGGTCGCGGCAACTTCCAATGGACGTTGCCCGATGGCGCTGAAGGCATTTTGCAGGGGCTGGACCACGAAGGGCATGGAATACACCACCGAGCCGATCACAAGCCCGGTGAAGCTGAACACCACGCTGCCCAGCCCCAATGCCTGGGTAGCCTGGCCTATCCAGCCGTGCGGGCCGAGCACGATCAGCAGGTAGAAGCCGATCACCGTGGGTGGCAGCACCAGCGGTAGGGCCACCACCGCGCCGATGGGGCCACGCAGCCACGAGCGTGTGCGCGCCAGCCACCAAGCGATAGGCGTGCCAAGCACCAACAGGATCAAGGTGGTCAGGCTGGCCAGTTTGAGGGTCAGCCAGATCGCACCCAGGTCACTGGTGTCCAGCGGCATCAGATTTCATAACCGTAGGACTTTATCACCGCAGCCGCTTTCGGGCCCTTGAGGTATTCGACCAGGGCCTTGGCGGCAGGGTTGTCCTTGCCTTTGTCGAGGATCACCGCGTCCTGGCGGATCGGTTCGTGCAACTGCGCGGGCACGATCCACGCCGAACCGCTCTGCACCTTGCCATCTTTGTAGATCTGCGACAGGGCGACGAAGCCCAGCTCGGCATTGCCGGTGGAGACGAACTGATAGGCCTGGGTGATGTTCTGGCCTTCGACCCACTTGGCCTGGGTGGCCTCGGTCAGCTTGAGCTTGTCCAGCACCTGAGTGGCGGCCAGGCCATAGGGCGCGGTCTTGGGGTTGGCGATGGCCAGGTGCTGGAAGGTGTTCTGCTTGAGGATCTCGCCTTTGTCGTCGACGTAGCCAGGCTTGGCCGACCACAGGGCCAGGGTGCCGATGGCGTAGGTGAAGCGCGAGCCGGGGACGATGGCCTTTTCCTGCTCGAGCTTGGCCGGCGTGCTGTCGTCGGCGGCGAGGAAGACTTCGAACGGGGCGCCGTTCTTGATCTGCGCGTAGAACTGGCCGGTGGCGCCATAGGCGGCGACCAGTGTGTGACCGGTGTCTTTCTCGAAGTCCTGGGCGATGGCCTGGATGGGCGCGGTGAAGTTGGCGGCGACGGCCACCTGGACCTCATCGGCCCAGGCGCTATTGAGCGTGATCAAGCTGGCCAGGGCGCTGACGGCCATGTGAGGCGGGCGGATGCGCATGCGAAAGAGCTCCTCGGGGCAGATTATCGTTATGGCGCTGACTATATAGCGATAGGTAGTCTGACCGGAAGAGGCAGGATGTAGAGGCGGGCTTGTTCCCGATGGTGTCAGTACAGGAAACGCAGCGGCACTCAGCGCCCGATCTGTTGTAGTGCCTTGTCGGCAATCTCCCGGGTCAGCTCGCTTGCCGAGCGGTGCCGGCCCAGGCGCAGTGCCTGCCCGGCCCACAGGTTGCTGAAGTCGCTGTTGCCCTGTGGATCGCGAATCGCCCTGAGCGGCATCAAGGCACCGCCGGCGAGCGGAAAGCGTGGAGCCAGCGGGCTCATCGGCCCCAGTTCGCGCATGATGCGGTTGTTGATGCCCCGCGCGGGGCGGCCGGTGAACAGGTTGGTCAGGGCAGTATCGCTGGCTGGCGCGTGGTCCAGCGCCTGGCGATGGGCCGCGGAGACCTTGGCCTCCGGGCAGAACAGATAGGCGGTGCCGATCTGCACTGCCGAAGCGCCCAGTGCCAGGGCGGCCACCAGCCCGCGATGATCACCGATGCCGCCTGCGGCAATCACAGGGATGCGCACGGCATCCACCACCTGGGGCACCAGCGCGAGCGTACCGATCTGGCTGGTGATGTCGTCGCTCAGGAACATGCCCCGATGCCCGCCGGCCTCGTAGCCCATGGCGATGATCGCATCGCAGCCGTTGGCCTCGAGCCAGAGGGCTTCTTCTACTGTGGTGGCGCTGGACAGCACCTTTGCACCGGTGGCCTTCACCCGTTGCAGCACCTCGGCCTGGGGCAAGCCGAAATGAAAACTCACCACCTCGGGACGCAGTTGCTCCACCCATTGGCAACTTTGCTCGTCGAAAGGCGCCCGGTTGGACACCGGCGTTGGTGCCTCGAAGTCTGCCCCGACTTCGTCGTAATAGGGCTTGAGCGCCTGTTTCCAGCGCGCGTCGCGCTCCGGGTCAGGTATTGGCGGCTGATGGCAGAAGAAGTTGAGGTTCAGTGGGCCCTGGCAGCTGGCACGAAAGGCCTGGACTTCGCTGTGGACTTGCTCGGCGGTGAGCATGGCGCAGGGCAGGGCGCCTAGCCCGCCGGCATTGCCGACGGCGATGGCCATGGCCGAGCCGGTGGCCCCGGCCATGGGCGCTTGGAGGATGGGCAACTGGATGCCCAGCAGGTCGAGGATACGACGGTCGGGCCAGGTGCTCATGCGCTACTCCTTGGGCGGTGGGGCGGGGTTACAGGGCCTTGCTGACCTGGATGTCGCTGATCTTCTCGGCGTCGTCGCCGTGGATCTTGCGCAGCGCTTCGAGCGCCTGCTCATGGGAGGCGTCAGGCATCAGGGCGAAGTCCCAACGGCGCTCGCCGTCGAGCTTGTACTTGATCACGTATTTGATGGTTTGGGTCATGACGGGCCTTAGACGAGTTTGGACGACGAGCGGCGGATGATCTTGATCTTGTGGGTGAAGGTCGGCTTGCGTGTCACCGAGATCGGGCGCGGGCTCACAGTGTCGATGGTGATGTTCCAGAAACCGGTGCTGGGTACGGTGATCTTGGCGGGGAACTTGATGAAGTGGCCACCGTGGTAGGTGTGCCGGCCGCCGTTCTTGAAGCTGCGGAAGTTGGCGTCGTTCATCAGGCGGATGTTGCAGCGCTGGGAGCAGTCGATGACGACCACGTCGTCCTCGTTCAGGTGCTCGCGCTGGTGTACGAATTTCATGGGGTGCTCCGCAAGGATTGGTTCTGCAAACATGAACGATACCACGATGTCAGGGTAGACTTGCGCGCGAGATGGTCGGGCCCAAGATAAATCTGCCAAAGCAGGGAGCAAATCAGCCTGACCGTGGTCGAAGCGTTTCTCGATGAAGGAAGGGGTAATGCGAATGAAGTGGTTGGTGCCCGCGATGCTGGTGGCATTGGGCGGCTGTGTCAGTGTTTCGGAGCTGGAGCAATCGCGCGAAACCCTGGATGTGATCTCCGGCAAGACGCCGCGCCAGTACGCCGATTGCGTCAAGAGCAGGTTGGCCGATAGCCGTGATCCGCTGGTCGAAGAGGCACGTGGCGATGGCCTGCGCCTGATCGTTCCACAGAAAGTGCCGACAAGCGTCGGTCCTGCCGCGTTGGTGGACATCGACAAACGTGGCAGCGGCAGCAGCATCAAATTGCATGAGCGGTTGAACAACTTTCCGCTGCGTCTGGGCGATGTGCGCACCGCCGCGACCCAGTGCATCTCCGGCTCTTGATCCAGCTCAGCAAATGAGCAGTTAGCAGGCGCAATGCCATTTTCTTGCCCGGTGAACGTTGTCGGTCTCCGGGGATAGGCCTACTCTTTCTGGGCTTATATCGTTTAAGACTAAGCTTATAACAAGGAAATGGAGCGTCCCGTGAACAAACCGTTGAGTCGTGTCGTGATCGGCAGTCTGCTGATCCTGGCCTGGCCTTCGGCGCATGCCGTCGATGGCCAGAAGATCTTCACCCAAGGTGGGCAGAACCCCGCTGCCATGGCTTGCCTGAGCTGTCATGGCCCGGATGGCAAAGGCATCGCCGCCGCCGGTTTTCCGCGCCTGGCCGGCCTGCCAGCCGGCTACCTGAGCAAGCAACTGATGGATTTTCGCAGTGGCAGCCGTAAGCAGGCGGTCATGGAGCCACTTGCCAAGGCGTTGGGTGAGGACGAAATCAAAGCTGTCAGCACTTACCTGGCCAGCTTGCCGGCCGACGCCGCCCCGCAGCTGCGGCGCCAGCAGATCGCCAACGACCCGGTGTCCCGCCTGGCCCTCTATGGCGACTGGAGCCGGCAGATACCCGGTTGCGTGCAATGCCACGGGCCAGGTGGGGGTGGCGTCGGCGAGCACTTCCCTCCGCTGACGGGACAACCAGCCGCCTACCTGACGACACAACTCAATGCCTGGCGCGACGGCAGTCGCAGCAACGATCCCAACCAGTTGATGGTCGGCGTGGCCAAGGCCATGACCGAGGACGAGGTCAAAGCCATTGCCGCATTCTTTGCCCAGCCCGCCCGCCAGGAGGCCAAGCCATGAAGCCGATGATCCCGACTGTGTTGGTCTTGGCCATGGGCAGCGTCCAGGCCGCCCCTATCGCCATGGAAGACCAATCCCAGCTCAAGGTGCCTGGCAGTCAGGCACCTGCGGTGTTCACGCCGCCCTCAGAGCGTGACCTCCCTGACAACGCTTTCGGCAAGATGGTCCGCGAGGGCCATGCATTGTTTGTCGATACCCGTCGGCTGATGCCCGAAGCGGTCGGCAATGGCATGAACTGCAGCAACTGCCACTTGGACCAAGGGCGTCTGGCGCATTCCGCGCCGCTGTGGGGCGCCTATCCGATGTATCCGGCGTATCGCAAGAAGAACGACAAGGTCAACACCTTCGCCGAACGCATCCAGGGCTGTTTCCAGTTCAGCATGAACGGCAAGCCGCCGGCGGCCGACAGCCCACAGATGACCGCCCTCAGCGTATATGCCTATTGGCTGTCGACCCAGGCGCCGACGGGTGTCGAAACCCCGGGGCGTGGGTATCCGGACGTGGCCCTACCGGCCGGCGGCTATGACTTCAAGCGCGGCGAGCAGGTCTATGGCGAGCAATGTGCGATCTGCCATGGCGATCAGGGCCAAGGCCAGAAAGTGGCGGGCGAGTATGTGATGCCACCCTTGTGGGGCAAGGACTCCTACAACTGGGGGGCCGGCATGCATCGGATCAACACGGCCGCGTCATTCATCAAGCACAACATGCCCCTGGGCCGCGCCGGCAGCCTCAGCGACCAGCAGGCCTGGGACGTGGCGGCCTGGATCAACCGCCATGAGCGGCCACAGGACCCGCGGCTGGTGGACGGCTCGATCGAGAAGACCCGGGTGAAGTTCCATGCCAACGATGGCGTCAACCTGTATGGGCAAAAGGTTGACGGCGTGTTGATCGGGCAGGGCACTGGACGCTGACACAGGCTCCTGTCACACGCGTGACCTCGCGCTGTCACTGCCCTGCAACGGTGCCTGGGGTGCAATGGCCGCAATCTTCGACAAGGGAGTGCGGCCATGGAACTCTGTGTGATCGGAGCGGGGTATGTGGGGCTGGTCACGGCGGCCTGTTTCGCCGAAATGGGCAACCGCGTGGTCTGCCTCGAGCGTGATCAGGCCCGCCTGGCACAATTGCGCCAGGGCCAGTGCCCGATCTACGAGCCCGGCCTGCAAGCGCTGCTGCAGGCCGGGCTGGACAGCGGCTCGTTGAGCTTCAGCGATCGTTGGGACTATGCCCTGGCGCGCGCCGAAGTGGTGTTCATCGCAGTCGGAACGCCCAGCCAGGAGGACGGCTCGGCTGATCTTGGGCACGTACTGGCGGTTGCCGATAGCCTCGCACGCTACCTTCCGCGCGCATGTCTGGTGGTGAACAAATCGACCGTCCCAGTGGGCACGGCCGAGCGGGTCGCTCGACACATTGCCAGCGGCTTGCGCGCGCGAGGGGTGCAATTCGGTGTACAGGTGGCGAGCAATCCCGAGTTTCTCAAGGAGGGCAGCGCTGTCGACGACTTCATGCGTCCGGACCGCGTCATCATCGGCAGCGACAGCGAGCAGGCCAGTCGATGCCTGCAGCGCCTCTACAGACCCTTCGTGCGCAACCGTGAGCGCGTGCTGTTGATGTCGCCGCGGGCCGCTGAATTCAGCAAATATGCGGCCAATGCCTTCCTTGCCACGCGTATTTCATTCATCAACGAACTGGCCGGGCTCTGTGCGCACCTGGATGTGGACATCGAGCAAGTGCGCCGCGGCATTGGCAGTGATACGCGTATCGGCAGTCACTTCATCTATGCCGGTTGTGGTTATGGCGGCTCGTGCTTCCCCAAGGACGTGCGCGCCTTGATCCACTGCGCCGAGCAGGCAGGATACCAACCCGCGATCCTGCAAGCGGTGCAGGCGCGCAACGAGGTGCAAAAAACCGTGCTGTTCGAAGCGCTGCATCAGCACTTCGGTGGTTTTCTGCGTGGGCGCACCGTGGCGATCTGGGGGTTGTCCTTCAAGCCCGGTACCGATGATGTACGCGAGGCGCCCAGCCTGGTGCTGCTCGAGGCCTTGCTGGCTGCAGGGGCGCGGGTCCAGGCCTGCGACCCGGCGGCGACGGCGGGGGTTGCCGAGCGCTACCGACACGCGACGACCAGCGGTCAGCTGCGCCTCACGCAGGACCCCTACGCCTGTGTCGAAGCCGCGGACGCGTTGGTGCTGGTGACGGAATGGAAGCAGTTCCGCCAGCCGGATTTTGCGCGTGTGCGAGGACTGATGCGCATGCCGGTGCTGTTCGACGGCCGCAATATTTACGATCCATCGGAACTATCTACACTGGGTTATCTCTATCATGGCATCGGTCGGCCAGGGGCAGGGCATTGTAAGGTGACCGCCGCCTGATTAGACTGCGCCGAACTCCACAGGCCCAGCCTTTGTTTAAGGATGTATATGATCAAAAAATGCTTGTTCCCGGCAGCCGGCTACGGCACCCGCTTCCTGCCTGCTACCAAAGCCATGCCCAAGGAAATGCTGCCGGTGGTCAACAAGCCACTGATCCAGTATGGCGTTGAAGAGGCGCTGGATGCAGGTCTGAGCGAGATCTCCATCGTCACCGGCCGCGGCAAGCGCGCGCTGGAAGACCACTTCGACATCAGCTACGAGCTGGAAAACCAGATCAAAGGCACCGACAAGGAAAAATACCTGGTCGGTATCCGCCGCCTGCTGGACGAGTGCTCCTTCTCCTACACTCGTCAGACCGAGATGAAGGGCCTGGGCCACGCCATTCTCACTGGCCGCCCACTGATCGGTGACGAGCCGTTCGCCGTGGTGCTGGCGGACGACCTGTGCGTCAACCCTGAAGGCGACGGCATCCTCACCCAGATGGTCAAGCTGTACAACCAGTTCCGTTGCTCGATCGTCGCCATCCAGGAAGTCGACCCGCAGGAAACCAACAAGTACGGTGTGATCGCTGGCGACATGATTCGCGATGACATCTACCGCGTCACCAACATGGTCGAGAAGCCCAAGCCGGAAGACGCACCGTCCAACCTGGCGATCATCGGTCGCTACATCCTCACGCCGGATATCTTCGACATCATCCAGAACACCGAGCCAGGCAAAGGTGGCGAGATCCAGATCACCGACGCGCTGATGAAACAGGCCCAGGACGGCTGCGTGCTGGCCTACAAGTTCAAGGGCAAGCGTTTCGACTGCGGTGGCGCCGAAGGCTACATCGAGGCGACCAACTTCTGCTTCGAGAACTACTACAAGACTGGCAAGGCGTACTGATCCGTCTGCGCTAGGACCAAAGCCACCCCTCGGGGTGGCTTTTTTGTTCCCGGCGAGCAACGGCGGTATGCTGGTCGCCAGCCAAGGAGACTGAATACATGGCCTACGATTTTGATCTGTTCGTGATTGGCGCCGGTTCCGGCGGTGTACGCGCGGCGCGTTTCGCCGCAGGCTTCGGTGCCAAGGTGGCCGTGGCCGAGAGTCGCTACTTGGGCGGCACCTGTGTCAACGTCGGTTGCGTGCCGAAAAAACTGCTGGTGTACGGCGCCCATGTGGCTGATGAGCTGGAGCAGGCCGCCGGTTTTGGCTGGACGCTGGAGGAAGGGCACTTCGATTGGGGCACCTTGATCGCCAACAAGAACCGTGAGATCGAGCGCCTCAACGGTATCTACCGCAACCTGCTGGTCAACAGCGGCGTGACCTTGTTGCAAGGGCATGCCCGTATCACCGGTGCCCATGAGGTCGAAGTCGAAGGCCAGCGGTACAGCGCCAAACATATCCTCATCGCCACCGGTGGCTGGCCGCAGGTGCCGGACATTCCAGGCAAGGAGCTGGCGATCACCTCCAATGAGGCGTTCTACCTGAAGGAACTGCCGCGTCGCGTACTGGTGGTCGGCGGCGGCTACATCGCCGTGGAGTTCGCTGGCATCTTCCAAGGCCTGGGCGCCGATACCACGCTGTTGTACCGCGGTGATCTGTTCCTGCGCGGCTTCGATGGCTCGGTGCGCACCCACCTCAAGGAAGAGCTTCAAAAGCGTGGTATGGATCTTCAATTCAACGCCGATATCCAGCGCATCGACCAGCAGGACGATGGCAGCCTCAAGGCGACCCTCAAGGATGGTCGTGAGCTGATCGCCGATTGCGTGTTCTACGCAACCGGGCGGCGCCCGATGCTGGACAACCTGGGGCTGGAAAACACCGGTGTCGAACTCGATGCCCGTGGCTTCATCCGGGTGGACGAGCAGTACCAGACCACCGAGCCCTCGATCATCGCCATCGGGGATGTGATCGGTCGCGTCCAGCTCACCCCAGTGGCCTTGGCCGAAGGCATGGCGGTGGCGCGTCGCCTGTTCAAACCCGAGCAATACCGAGCGGTGGACTACCAGAACATCCCTACCGCCGTGTTCAGCCAGCCGCCGATCGGCACGGTGGGCCTGACCGAGGAGCAGGCGCTTGAGGCCGGGCACAAGGTGCAGATCTTCGAAAGCCGCTTCCGCGCCATGAAGCTGACCCTGACGGACATCCAGGAAAAGACCCTGATGAAATTGGTGGTCGATGCCGAGACCGACAAGGTCCTGGGCTGCCACATGGTCGGGCCGGATGCCGGGGAAATCATCCAAGGCCTGGGTGTGGCCCTTAAGGCCGGCGCAACCAAGCAGCAATTCGACGAAACCATCGGCGTGCACCCGACGGCTGCCGAAGAGTTCGTGACCATGCGCACGGCGACACGTTGATCGCGCCTTTTCAGCTCCTGCATGGCCTCGCCGCAACGAGGCCATGATTCTTACTTACCAGTTGAAACTTTCACCTACATGACTGGTAAGTCATCCGACATCTTGTTCTTGGAACCTTGCTGATACTGCGCCTACGTCCGACAACCGGACTGCAGCCTGACACATGTCTGGCCTTTACATCAGCGATCAGAAGGTGACCATGAACACACTCTCCAAAGCCTTGTGCGTAGCCTGTGGCAGCGCGCTTATCTACGCCGGCATCGCGCAGGCGGATCACGGCGAAATCAGCTTCAGTGGCCAAGTACTTGCGCCGACCTGCATCGTCAATGGCGGCAATGGCAACTTGCCGGTCAGCCTGCCGGACGTCAATGCGACCTTGTTGTCTCGGCCTGGGCAGGTGGCCGGGCAAACGTCCTTCCAGCTGCGGTTGACCAACTGCGCCCCAACCGTAAGCCGAGTCTCGACCTACTTCGAACCGGGGCCGAGCATCAGTCCTGAGGGCAGGCTCATCGTGGATGCTGGCGGCAGTCGCAATGTCCAGATAGAGCTGCTCAACAGCAGCCTCGCACCGATGGACCTCTCGGCCGCAAAACGCAGCCAGCGCTCCCAGCTCGTGCAGGTCGTCGGTGGTAACGCCACGCTTGACTATCACGCGCGTTACTACGCGACCGGAGCCGCTACGCCAGGGCTGGTTTCCACTCGCGTCCAGTATTCGCTCGATTACCTCTGAGCTTCCTCGGGCAGGCGTGAGCGCCTGCCCTCGCTGCCATTCACAGAGGTAGGCATTCGATGTTCTTTCAACTCAACGCCCTTAGGCGCTGGGCGCTGCTGGCTGTATGGCTGTCATGCAGCGAGGCGGGCGCCAGCGTGGTCATTTCCAGCACGCGTGTCGTCTATCCGGCCGACCAGACCGAAATCACCGTCAAACTCAGCAATGAAGGGCGCAACCCGTCCTTGGTCCAGGCCTGGATCGATGACGGGCCTGCCCAGGTGGATGCCCAGACGTTGCAGGCTCCGTTCAGCCTGGTGCCCTCGCTGTTTCGTCTGGACCCAGGCAAAGGGCAGAGCCTGAGACTGTTCCATACGGGTGAAACGATGCCCGAGGACCGTGAAAGCCTGTACTGGCTCAATGTGCTCGACGTCCCACCCAAAGGCACGGGCAACAGTCTTCAGGTTTCCCTGCGTAGCCGTATCAAGCTGTTCTATCGCCCTGCGAAGTTGCCGGGCAATGTCGCCCAGGCGCATCAGACGTTGCGCTGGCGTGTCCTGCGCCATGGGGCCGACGGGATATTGCAGGCAGACAACCCCAGCCCGTACTTCGTCAATCTGGCCAAGGTGCAGGTGCACCAAGCGAACCAGGTGCTCGACCTCGAGCCCGGGCACATAGCACCTTTTTCCAGTACCCGGTTCGACGCGCCAGGCTTGAAGGTTGGCGGTGGCGTCGAGGTGCGCTACGCGTACATCGATGACTACGGTGCGGTGCATGATCGGCCAGAGGCCGTGAGCCTCGAGCGGATGAACTGAGGCGGGCCCATGAGTCGCGGGACGTTCATCGGCAGCGTGCCCGGGTGCTTGGTTGTCAGCCTGGGGATGGGGCCAGCCATGGCGATCGAGTTTGACGCAGGGTTGCTCAGGCAAGGCTCGTCACTGGACTTGCGCCGTTTCGAGGGGGGCGCCGTCGTCCCGCAAGGGCATTTCACGTTGGATGTTGTACTCAACCAGCAATGGAAAGGCCGGTTGCCGGTCTTGTTGAAGAGTCAATCACCTGGTGATCAGGCAACACCCTGCTACAGCGCGGGCGTGTTGGAGCGTCTGGGCCTGGATCTGCAATCCTTGGCCAGCGATACCCTGCAACGCCTCAAGAAGGATGGCGGGTGCCTGGCACTGTCTGAGTTACACGTGCCCGCCAGCGAGACACTGGATTTTGGCGCATTGCGGTTGGATCTGGTGGTGGCGCAACAGGTTCTGGGCCGTCAATCCGACGGCCACTTTCCTGCGGATCAGTGGGACAGCGGGGTGAGCGCGGGTTTTGTCGATTACCGATTCAACCTCTATCAGCAGCACGCCTTGCAGCAGGGCGGTCGTACTCGCCAAGAGTACCTGGGCCTGCGCATGGGGCTGAACACAGGTGATTGGTACTGGCGTCACGAGGGGCGCTGGCAAGGGGGGGACACAGGCGCTTCGTACTACCAGGCGGGTGGATTGTCGGTCAGGCGGGATATTCCAAGCTGGTCGTCGCAAGTGACACTCGGTGATAGCTACAGCCGTGGCGACGTCTTTGATGCCAGCGCATTGCGGGGCGTGTTGTTGAACAATGACGAGCGCATGCTTCCGCATACCCAGCGCGGTTTTTCCCCCGTGGTCAGCGGTGTGGCCAACAGCACGGCCTTGCTGAGCATCCGCCAGCGCGGTGTGCTGGTGCACGAGTCGACGGTCGCCCCTGGCCCTTTCGAAATCGACGACCTCTATGCCAGCGGTCTGAACGACGA
Organism: Pseudomonas sp. NY15354; assembly: GCF_048068075.1. Lineage (NCBI taxonomy): Bacteria > Pseudomonadati > Pseudomonadota > Gammaproteobacteria > Pseudomonadales > Pseudomonadaceae > Pseudomonas > Pseudomonas sp. NY15354. Next base: position 81,789 of record NZ_JBLUPV010000005.1, on the reverse strand, counting down.
TCTTGAGGTCACCCTGCGCGAGGCCGATGGCGATGTGCGTACCTTCTTCGTGCCGAGCCAGGCCGCGCCGCTTGCCTTGCGTCCGGGAAGCAAGCGGTTCGAGTTCGGTGCGGGTGTCTGGCGCGACGAGCTGGGGCAGACGGGGCCAGGCCACCTGCAAGGGAGTTGGCAGCAAGGGCTGAACAATCACCTGAGTCTGCACGGCGGTGGCTGGTTGGCCACCGATTATCTGGCCAGCGCCATGGGGGTCGCGATCAATAGTGGCTTTGGCGCTGTCGGCCTGACCGGCTACCACAGCCGTGTTTCGCTGGACCGGGACGTCGCAGGGCAGGCCTGGCGGATAAGCTGGCGACACAGGCTCGCCGCGTGGGGGACAGACCTTGGCGCGACCTTGACGCAAAGTGCGGGCTACTACCGTTTCGATGATTTCGCCCAGGTGGCCCAAGGTCAGGCGCTCGCCCCTGCGCGTCGGCGTGTCGGGCTTACCGTCAACCAGCCGCTGGGCTCGCAAGGTGCTCGTTTGGCGCTGACGGCTGGTTGGGGGCAGGGCGCAGACCGCCACAACAGCTACAGCCTGGGCTACAACAACCATCTGGGAAAGCTCAACTACGGGATGCGGCTCAGCCGTGAACGACGACCTTCTGGGCAGGCGCTCGATACGTTCACGTTTACGGCCAGCCTGCCGCTTGGGGAGCGGCGTCGTGCTTCGTTGAGCAGTGGGGTGACGATGGACTCGCAGGGGCAGGGCCGTTCGAATGTGCGTTGGCGTACAACGGCTGGGGAGCGTGAGCAATGGGGGTATGGCCTGGCCGCTGTGCGTCAGGAAGGGCCGCGGGGTGGGGTGGGGCTCGATGCCAATCTGCTGCATCGTGGCTCGTTTGGCGAGCTTAGCGCCTCGGTCGCCGATCGGCACACTCATCGTCAAGCCACGCTGGGCGCCCAAGGGGCGCTGGTTGCCCATCCGGGGGGCTTGTCCCTGGCGCCGCCTTTGGGTGAAAGCTTTGCCATCGTCCATGCGCCGGGCGCGAATGCGGCGCGGCTTCGCCAGCATCCTCAGATACGCCTCGATGAGCGTGGGTTCGCGGTGGTGCCTGCATTGCTGCCATATGGCCTGAACACGGTGGAACTCGACCCGAAGGGCATGTCGACGGATGTCGAACTGCAACTCACTGGCCAGTCGGTGGTGCCCCGGTCAGGTGCGGCGAGTTGGTTGCACTATCCGACCCGCAGCGGTCATCCACTGGTGCTGCATGCGCTCAAGGAGGACGGACAAGCACTGCCCTTCGGTGCATTGGTGCTGGATGAGGCGGGCAGCGAACGAGGGATGGTCGGCCAGGGCAGCCGCTTGCATGTGCGGGGTGACGGGCAGCGAGGCCGGCTCAAGGTGATCTGGGGGGAGGCGAGTGATCAATGGTGCTGGCTGGACTATAGCGCCGGTCCCAGTGGGAGGCTCGAAGCGTCGGCGTGCGCAACGGTCGGCCCGTCTTAGGAATCAAAGCATCTATTGAGGCGAGGGGCTTATAGCCAAAACCAATCACAAGCATGAGGTTTGCCAATGAGCCTTTATCGGGGCCTGCGGTTAGGATTCTCTCCGTCAACTGATTTCAACCCATGAAGGAGCGTCTCCATGCCTATCATCAACAGCCAGGTCAAACCGTTCAACGCGACTGCCTACCACAAGGGCGAATTCGTCCAGGTCAGCGAAGCCGACCTCAAAGGCAAGTGGTCTGTCGTGTTCTTCTACCCAGCTGACTTCACTTTCGTTTGCCCGACCGAGCTGGGTGACCTTGCTGATAACTACGCCGAGTTCCAGAAACTGGGCGTGGAAATCTACGGTGTGTCCACCGACACCCACTTCACCCACAAAGCCTGGCACGACACCTCGGACACCATCGGCAAGATCCAGTACCCGCTGATCGGTGACCCGACCCACGTCATCGCCCGCAACTTCGACGTGCTGATCGAAGAAGCCGGTCTGGCTGATCGCGGCACCTTCGTGATCAACCCGGAAGGTCAGATCAAGATCGTCGAAATCAACGACGGCGGTGTAGGCCGCGACGCCAGCGAGCTGCTGCGCAAGGTCAAGGCTGCCCAGTACGTTGCTGCTCACCCAGGCGAAGTCTGCCCGGCCAAGTGGAAAGAAGGCGAAGCCACCCTGGCTCCGTCCCTGGACCTGGTCGGCAAGATCTGATTTTCGCCCGATAAGCGCCTGCGCGACGATCAGGCACTTCTCGAACGAAAATCCGCCGATGTTCATGTCGTGGGCGGTGGGCAGCCGCCAAAGCTGAAGTAGCCACCGCCCCGTAAAAACGCCCGGGCGAATTCGCCTGGGCGTTTTTGTATCCGAGTTTTGAAAAAGGAATCGCCCGTATGTTGGACGCCACGCTTAAATCGCAACTGAAAACCTACCTGGAGCGGGTCACCCAGCCGATCGAGATCGTTGCTTCCCTCGACGACGGCGCGAAATCCCGCGAATTGCACGACCTGCTGGTGGAAATCGCCGGCCTGTCGAACCTCATTACCCTGCGCGAGGATGGCGCCGACGCCCGTCAGCCCTCGTTCTCGCTCAACCGCCCGGGTGCTGACATCAGCCTGCGTTTCGCCGGCATCCCCATGGGCCACGAATTCACCTCCCTGGTGCTGGCGCTGCTGCAAGTCGGCGGCCATCCCTCCAAGGCCAGCGCCGAGGTGATCGAGCAGATCCAGGCCCTGGAAGGCGAATTCACCTTCGAAACCTACTTCTCGCTGTCGTGCCAGAACTGCCCGGATGTGGTTCAGGCGCTGAACCTGATGGCCGTGCTCAACCCCAACGTGCGCCATGTGGCTATCGACGGTGCGCTGTTCCAGGATGAAGTCGACGCGCGCAAGGTCATGGCGGTGCCGAGCATCTACCTCAACGGCGAAGTCTTCGGTCAGGGCCGCATGGGCCTGGAGGAAATCCTCGGCAAGATCGACACCAAGGCTGGCGCCCGTGAGGCCGAGAAGATCAACGCCAAGGACGCCTTCGATGTCCTGGTGGTCGGCGGTGGTCCCGCAGGCGCGTCGGCAGCCATCTACGCGGCGCGAAAAGGCATCCGAACTGGTGTTGCCGCCGAGCGTTTCGGTGGCCAGGTGCTCGATACCCTGGCGATTGAGAACTTCATCTCCGTGCAGGAGACCGAGGGGCCGAAGCTGGCCAGAGCCCTGGAAGAACACGTCAAGCAGTACGATGTGGACATCATGAACCTGCAACGCGGCGAAGCGTTGATCCCGGGCACCAATGGCGCTCTGCACGAAGTGCGTCTGGCCGGCGGCGCCTCGCTCAAGGCCAAGACTGTGATCCTTGCCACCGGTGCCCGCTGGCGCGAAATGAACGTGCCGGGCGAGCAGGAGTACCGCGCTCGTGGCGTAGCCTACTGCCCGCACTGTGATGGCCCGCTGTTCAAGGGCAAGCGTGTGGCGGTGATCGGCGGGGGCAACTCCGGCGTGGAAGCAGCTATCGACCTGGCCGGCATTGTCGCCCAGGTGACCCTGATCGAGTTCGACAGCCAGTTGCGCGCCGACGCCGTGCTGCAACGCAAGCTGCACAGCCTGCCGAACGTCAAGGTCATCACCAGCGCCCTGACTACCGAAGTGCTGGGCAATGGCGAAAAGGTGACGGGCCTGCGCTACAAGGACCGCAACAGCGATGAGCTGCACGACCTGGCGCTCGAAGGCATCTTCGTGCAGATCGGCCTGCTGCCGAACACCGATTGGCTCAAGGGCACGGTCGAGCTGTCGCCGCGTGGGGAGATCATCGTCGACGCCAAGGGTCAGACCAATATCCCCGGCGTGTTCGCTGCCGGTGACGTGACCACGGTGCCGTACAAGCAGATCGTCATCGCCGTGGGCGAAGGAGCCAAGGCTTCGCTGGCCGCCTTCGACCACCTGATTCGTACTTCGGCACCGGCCTGAGTCGAACCGTAGCCTGAAAAAACGCCGCCACTCCTTTGGGAGTGGCGGCGTTTTCATGTCGGGCAGAGCGCTTTGTGGGCACGGGCTTGCGCGCGGACAGGCCAGTACAGACGGCTCGATACGATCGGTCCTGCAGGATGCTGCAATGCAGGTGTCTATTATGGATGACAGATACCTGACGGACCCATGAGCCATGACCCTGATCAGCCGCGAACCCTGGTGGCTAGAGCCACCCAAGCCCGGGCAGAAGGAGCAGGACCTGCACTGGGGTTACCTGGAGATCTACGCCGACGGACGCACGGTCTTCGTCGATCAGCGCCCCAGCGACCAGGAACTGGCCGAGCGCAAGAGCTGCCGCAACTTCCCTGACGCGGATCAACCCTGACTCACCCCTCCAGAGCAGCGAGGCGCGCTTCCAGGGCCGCCACGCGTGCTTCCAGGGCCTCGATCCGCTCATCCGACACATGGGTGCCACTGCTGCGTTCGCCGCCGCCCTGCTGGCGCGCGGCCAGGATCGCCTCGATTTCCGCCGGGTCGCCCAAAGCGTGGGTGTAGCGGTCTTCGCGTTGGCCAGCCTGGCGTGGCAGGTGCAGCGCCAGGCCACGTGAAATCAGGCGCTCGAGCTGATGCTGGATCTGGTCGACGTCTTCGAAGTCATGGAGGCGGTTGCTACGGGTCAGCAGTTCATTGAGGGTCTGTGGCCCGCGCAGGAACATCAGCCCCATCAGCACCAGTTGGGCTGGCACCAGTTCCAGCGCCTTGTCCACCCGTTGCTCCCAGCGATCGGCCCGGCTGCCCATCTGCAGGCGGGTCATCTCTTGCCCTTCGAGGGTGCGCAGGGCTTGGCCGACCTGGCCGGGGGAGAGGTTCATCACCGGTTCACGGCTGGTCTTCTGGTTACAGGCCAGCACCAGGGCGTTAAGGGTCAGCGGGTAGGTTTCCGGGCTGGTGGCTTGCTTTTCGATCAGCGAACCGAGCACGCGGATCTCGATGCTGCTGAAACGGCCTTCGCCTGCGGTTTCGTGTTCTGACATGGCCCTGTCTCATTGCGAGGAAAAGGCCACTAGCCTAGGTAAAGCTGCCGCGTTAGGCAATTGGGACCGCTCCTGCAAGCTACTGCGGCGTATCTGTAGGAGCGGTCTTGTGTCGCGAAAGGGCCGCACAGCGGCCCCTGCGTACTCACGCGCTTCGACGTTCCTGTCCCAGACACGCCGCCGCGGTGAACAGTACATCGGTCGAGGAGTTGAGCGCGGTCTCGGCCGAATCCTGCAGCACCCCAATGATGAAGCCGACCGCCACCACCTGCATGGCGATCTCGCTGGGAATCCCGAACAGGCTGCAGGCCAGCGGAATCAGCAGCAACGAGCCACCGGCCACACCCGAGGCGCCGCAGGCACACACGGCCGCCACCACGCTCAGCAGTACCGCGGTCGGCAGATCCACTGGAATGCCCAGGGTGTGTACGGCGGCCAGGGTCAGCACGGTAATGGTGATCGCCGCGCCCGCCATGTTGATGGTCGCGCCCAGTGGGATCGACACCGAATAGGTGTCTTCATGCAGGCCTAGCTTTTCCGAGAGCGCCAGGTTGACCGGAATGTTGGCCGCCGAGCTGCGGGTGAAGAACGCCGTGATGCCGCTTTCGCGCAGGCACATGAAGACCAGCGGATAGGGGTTGCGGCGGATCTTCCAGAACACGATCAGCGGGTTGACCACCAATGCCACGAACAGCATGCAGCCGATCAGCACCATCAGCAGGTGCAGGTAGCCGAGCAGGGCGTCCAGGCCGGATTGGGCCAGGGTCGAGGCCACCAGACCGAAGATGCCCAGGGGCGCGAAGCGGATGACCACACGCACGATCAACGTGACGCCGTTGGACAAGTCCTCGACCACGGTACGGGTGGTTTCTCCAGCATGACGGATCGCCACGCCCAGGCCGATGGCCCACGTCAGAATGCCGATGAAGTTGGCGTTGAGCAGTGCATTGACCGGGTTGTCCACGGCGCTCAGGAGCAGGCCTTGCAGCACTTCGCCGATGCCGCCAGGCGCAGTGAGCGAGGCATCGCCGGTGCTGAGCACCAGGTTGGATGGGAAGGCCATGCTGGCGACCACGGCCACTACCGCGGCGGCGAAGGTGCCCAGCAAGTACAGCCAGAGGATCGGCCTGATGTGGGTTTCCTGGCCGTGTCGGTGGTTGGCGATCGAGGCCATGACCAGGATGAACACCAGCACCGGTGCGACGGCCTTCAGTGCGCTGACGAAGAGTTTGCCGAGAAAGGCGAGGTCACGGGCGATCGCTGGGGCGAGCAGGGCCAGGGCAATGCCGGCCACCAAGCCGATGCAGATCTGCGTCACCAGGCCGGTGCGGTTGATGAAACGAAGGACGGGGGTCATGTGCAGCAGAATCTCGTTTTTGTAAAACCGCCAACTTTAACACAGAGCTTTGTAGGCCTGTTCTGAGCTCGGACGTCCGGGCTGCTTGGCTACCTTCGCAAATTGCGGCGCCTGTAAGGACGCTGTAGTCACCAATGAAACAGCTCCCGACGTGCCCCCTCGGTAATGGCCACGATGCCCGGGTGGGTCACCTTGCGTTCCACCGAGATGGCATAGAACGACTCGTTCACCGCCTCGGTCTGCCCGATCAGCTCGACGCCATACTGACGGCACACTTCTTCGGCGATCACGCTGGGCGCCACGAAAATCCCGCTACCGGACTGCCCGAAGGCCTGCATCAAGGCACTGTCATCGAATTCGCCGATGATCCGTGGGTGCACTTGTTGCTCGGCCAACCAGCGTAACAACCGGCTGCGGACCACGGTCTCCTGGCCTGGGATCAACAGCGGTGCGTCGTCCAGGCAGGCAGGGAAGGGCTGGGAATGCTGGCGCGCCAGGGCAGGGGTGGCGAAAAAACTCAGGCCACATTCGCCCAGCTTCTGGCTGTAGCCTTTGATGTCCAGGTGGCTGGGCATCGGGCTGTCGGAGATCACCAGGTCCAGGCGCTGGATGGCCAGGTCGGCCAGCAGACGTTCGAGCTTGTCTTCGCGGCAATTGATGCGCAGCACGTTGTCCAGGTCCATGGTCGGGGCCAGCAGGCGATAGACGATGGACTTGGGCACCACGTCGGCGACACCCACGCGAAACAGGATCTGCTCCTGTGGGCCTGCGCGAAGCAGGGCTTCCAGTTCGCTGCCAATCTGGAACATCTGTTCGGCGTAGCCCAAGGTCTGGCGGCCGGTCTCGGTCAGTTCCAGCTGGCGCCCGACACGGTGGAACAGCTCCAGGCCGTAGGTCTGTTCGAGCAAGCTGATCTGCCCGCTGATGGTCTGGGGCGTCAGGTTCAGTTGTTCGCTGGCCCGGGCAATGCTGCCGGTCTTGGCCACCACCCAAAAGTAGTGAAGCTGGCGATAGTTGAGCATGGGCGTTTCTTGATATTCGAAAAAACCGAAGTATAACCGGTGAAAATACGAATTTTCCTGAGGTATCGCGCTCTCTAGAATCGCCACCTATCAGGCGTTGCATGCGCCGTCGGAAATTCGAAACAGCGAGGACCCCATGTTGCAACTCAAATCCATCGGCACTCCGTTGGTGCTGGTCTTGGCCCTGTTCAGCCTTGCCGGCTGCGACCAGGCCGAGAAATCTGCCCAGCAGATGCTCGACCAGGCCGCCGAGTCGGCCAAGCAGGCGATCGACAAGACCAACGAAGCCGCCCAGCAGGCCTTGAGCGAGGCCATCGGCTCAGAGGGCGCCAAGCCCAAGGCCGCCGAAGACAAAAGCGATACCCAGGACATCTGACCAGGACCCGATGCAGGACTAAATCATGGAATATTTGCTGGAACTCGCTGCAAGCCCCGCTGCCTGGGTCGCCCTGGCCACCCTGGTGGCCATGGAGATCGTGTTGGGTATCGACAACCTGATCTTCATCTCGATCCTCACCAACAAGCTGCCTGAGGCCTACCGCTCCAAGGCGCGGCGCATCGGTATCAGCATGGCGCTGGTCATGCGCCTGGCGTTGCTCTCGACCGTGGCCTGGATCGTCCAGTTGACCGAACCTGTGATCGATGTGTTCGGCCACAGTTTCTCGTGGAAGGACATGATCCTCATCGCCGGTGGCCTGTTCCTGCTGTGGAAGGCGACCAAGGAGATCCACGAGAGCGTCGACCCGCATGGCGCCAAGGAAGAAGCCAAGGCTGGCTCGAAGGTGACCCTGGGCTTTGCCGCTGCGATCGGCCAGATCCTGATGCTCGACATCGTCTTCTCGATCGACAGCATCATCACCGCCGTGGGCATGACCGAGCACCTGCCGATCATGATCATCGCCGTGATCAGCGCTGTGGTCGTGATGCTGGTAGCTGCCGACCCGTTGGCCAAGTTCATCAACGACAACCCGACCGTGGTGATGCTGGCGCTGGGCTTCCTGATCATGATCGGCATGACCCTGATCGCCGAAGGCTTCGGTGCCCATGTGCCAAAAGGTTACGTGTACGCCGCGATGGCTTTCTCTACCGCGATCGAAGTGCTCAACATCATGGCGCGCCGGGCGCGGCTCAAGCGCGAAGCTGCCGAGGGCTGATCGTTCGGAGCGTAAAGGGAGGGGGGCGCAATGCGCCCCCTTCGCTATTCAGAGGTCAGGGGATGGCAGGGAGGGGGAGCGGTTTTGCCCTCGCCTGGGCTGCGTCGGCAGACCTGGGCCGGCCGATCAGTGCGCCTCCAGATGCCGCCGCGCACGACGCGTCGGCTGGGGCTTGGGCATAGGTTGCGGTGGCAGGTGATGATGAGCGTGCCTGCGCACGATGCGCAGCACCCCCCACAGCATGGCGGCGGCGACGCTCAACCACATCCCCACCAGCATCAGAATCGCCATAGTCAGGCTCATGTGTGCCTCCTTCTCTCAGGCGGGCACTGGGCTCGCCTTCCAGACACTGCTTTAGTCTAGCTCGACGGGCAGGGCGTTCCATTGACCGAAGGTCTATTCCCTTGGGCCGTTTCGTTCCAAGCCTGCAACGGGCTATACCCGAACACGCACCCAGCCTATGATCGGAGCCCAGGGCCGGGCGCTGCCTGCCTGGCGACGGAACAAGCGAGTGCCCATGTTGCAAGAAACCTTCATTTCATCGCGCCGGCTGCTGGCGGCGTGCCTGGTCGCGGCCAGCCTGGCCGGTTGCGCCAGTGCCCCATCGCCTGTCGCCAAAGGGCAGGCGCAGCGGGTCGAGATCAGCAGCGTGCCGTTTTACCGCGGCAAGGCCAATCACAGTGGGGCCATGGCACTGGCGGCGCTGCTGTCGCAACAGGGCGTGGTCATCACGCCGGGGCTGCTGGAAAAGCCCCTCAACCTGCCGCAGGGCGCCGATGCGCTGGGCACTGGCATTCCCAAGGTGGCGCGTGAATACGGCATGGTCGTCTATCCCTTGGACAAGCGTCTGGACGCCTTGCTGACTCAGGTGGCTGCAGGCAATCCGGTGCTGTTGCGTTACGAAGAAGGTTCGGCCTTTTGGAGTGAGCCGCGTTACGCGGTGCTGATTGGCTATGACAGCTATAAAGGGCGAGTGCTATTGCGCTCGGGGATGCAGCGTCGCCTGTTGATGGCGTTCGATGATTTCGAGGCCGCCTGGGCGAAGACGGGAAGTTGGGCGGTGCTGGTGCAGCCACCGAAGCAATTGCCGGCGCAGGTGGACCGCCAGCGCTGGCTGCAGGCGGCCGACGAACTGGCTCGGGCAGGCCAGGAAATCGCGGCGAAACAGGCGGCCCGCAGCCTGGGCCAGTAAGGCAATCGCGGGCCAAGCGCGCCCCGGTCGCCGGGAGGGCGCTGGGCCCGCGATAAGGCCGACATTACCTGGGGCGACACTTTGGTCGCCCCGGTGCGTCTTAGATGCCCAGACGGTCGCGCAGGCTGTAGTACCAGGCGCCCAGGGCGCTGAACGGTACACGCAGCAGTTGACCACCCGGGAACGGGTAGTGCGGCAGACCGGCGAAGGCATCGAAGCGCTCGGCCTGGCCACGCAGAGCCTCGGCCAGTACCTTGCCCGCCAGGTGGGTATAGGTCACGCCGTGACCGGAGCAGCCCTGGGAGTAGTAGATGTTGTCGCCAATACGACCCACCTGCGGCAGACGCGACAGGGTCAGCAGGAAGTTGCCGGTCCAGGCGAAGTCGATCTTCACGTCCTTGAGCTGCGGGAAGGCCTTGAGCATCTTCGGACGGATAATGGCCTCGATGTTGGCCGGGTCGCGAGCACCGTAGACCACGCCACCGCCGAAGATCAGGCGCTTGTCGCTGGTCAGGCGGTAGTAGTCGAGCAGGTAGTTGCAGTCTTCGACGCAGTAGTCTTGTGGCAGCAGGGTACGGGCCAGTTCTTCGCTCAGCGGCTCGGTGGTGATCACCTGGGTGCCGCAGGGCATGGACTTGGCCGCCAGCTCCGGTACCAGGTTGCCCAGGTAGGCGTTACCGGCAACGATGATGAACTTGGCGCGCACCTTGCCTTGCGGGGTGTGCACGACCGGGTTGGCACCGCGCTCGATGCGCACGGCCGGGGTCTGTTCATAGATCACGCCACCCAGCGACTCGACCGCGGCGGCTTCGCCCAGGGCCAGGTTCAGCGGGTGGATGTGGCCGCCGCTCATGTCCAGCATGCCGCCGACATAGTTGTCGCAGGCGACCACTTCGCGGATGCGCTTCTGGTCCATCAGCTCCAGCTGGGTGTGGCCGAAACGTTCCCACAGGCGTTTTTGCGATTCCAGGTGACCCATCTGCTTGGCGCTCAGCGCAGCGAATACGCCGCCGTCTTTCAGGTCGCACTGGATGTTGTACTTGGCCACGCGCTCACGGATGATGCGCCCGCCTTCGAAGGCCATCTGACCCAGCAGTTGTGCCTGCTTGGGGCCGACGGTGCGCTCGATGACGTCGATGTCGCGGCTGTAGCTGTTGACGATCTGGCCGCCGTTACGGCCCGATGCGCCGAAGCCGACCTTGGCTGCCTCGACGATGCTCACCTTGAAGCCGTTTTCCAGCAGGAACAGGGCGCTGGACAGGCCGGTGTAGCCGGCACCGATAATGCAGATGTCAGTCTCCACCTCACCCTGCAGCGCCGGACGTGGCGGCACCGGGTTGGCCGAGGCGGCGTAGTAGGACTGGGGGTAGGGGGTATTGGCCATGCTCGGGGAACCTCGTGTTTTATATTTTTAACGAATGTACCGATGCTATCAATAATAATAAACACCCGCTAGTCGTCCGTTGAAAATCCTTTACTCCCCCCGTCGCTTTGCGCTGGGTAAATATTTTTAAGATTCAGTGGGTTAGCGCGAAAAAAACAGTTGACAGCGTTTTTGGAGCGCGTAGAATGCGCCCTCATCGACAGGCACATAGCTCAGTTGGTTAGAGCACCACCTTGACATGGTGGGGGTCGTTGGTTCGAGTCCAATTGTGCCTACCAAACAAAAGCCCCGGGTTTCCGGGCACCGAAAAGGGCGATCCGAAAGGGTCGCCCTTTTTGTTTGCAAAAATTTAGTAAAACCCCCACTTCTATGTGGCCTTTGCGGGCGCTCTTCGGGGGGCTTCTCAGCGTCCTGGCCTTCCTGAAGCTCTCTCTGGTCCTGACGGCGCGCCTTTGGGCAGTATTGGACCAGGAGAAGCGAAAGGAGTGGCGATCGCAAGCACTCGTTCACCGTATCGCGCAGTGCCTTGCACATATTGATCTTTAGGCACTGTACGAAGAGCCTTGATGCTCGAATGCTGCGTTGAAAACCGCCTCGGAATGACGACTGATCTAGAATCGCCAGAAAGCTGGAGAGACAAGTACCAGCACGGTGAGGATTTCGAGCCGTCCAAGCAGCATGCCCACCGTCAGCAACCATTTCGCAGCGTCTGACAACGAGGCGAAATTACCTGCTGGACCGATAAGCGTACCCAGACCTGGTCCAACGTTGCATACGGCGGTAGCGGCCCCGCTCAACGCCGTCGTCCAGTCGAGACCTAGCAGAGAGAGGCCAAGGGCGATGACCGCGATGGTGACTGAGAAGAAGAACGAGAACGTCAACAGTGAGCGCACGATCTCTTCATCGATGGGGTGCCCATTGTATTTCTTCGAAATCGTTGCCCGTGGGTGGATCAATTGTTTCAGATTGCTGACAAGTAAGGCTGCAGCCACCTGGAAACGAAATATCTTCAGACCGCCAGCGGTAGAGCCCGAGCACCCACCGACGAACGTCAGGTAAAAGAACAGCATGATGGCGAAACTACCCCAGAGCGTGTAATCACCTAGCGCAACGCCCGTGGTGGTCACCACCGAGGTCACATTGACCGCAACGATACGAAACGCATCCCACCAGGACAGGTTGCTGTGCCAGCAGAGCCAGGTTCCGACCGTGAGCCAAACGAAAACAAGAAAACCCAGGAAACCGCGAACTTGATGGTCCTTGAACAGGATGCGTCGATGGCCACGCAGCATGGCAACATACAAGGTGAAGGGCAGGCTGCCGAGAATCATGATGACCACAGCCACCCAATGCACCGCAGGCTGCACCCAATGACCCAGCGAGGCATCCGAGGTAGAGAAACCGCCGGTTGAAATCAGCGACATCGAATGGTTGATGGCTTCGAACGGGGTCATGCCGGCAACCCACAACGCCCCTGTCCCCAGTGCTGTCAGGGCCAGGTAGACCAGCAGGATCATCTTGGCTGCCACATGTGAGCGCGGCGTCACTTTGTCGGATCAGTCCGAAGACTCGGTCTGGAACAGGCGCATGCCACCCACGCGCAGCAATGGGAGGATCGCTACAGCCATGCCGATAAAACCAATGCCTCCCAGCCAGTGCAGCAGGGAGCGCCAGATCAGTAGCCCCGGCGATGCACTGTCCAGGCCAGTCAGCACCGTCGAGCCGGTGGTGGTGATTCCCGACATGGTTTCGAAGAACGCGTCCGTGTAACTGATGTGTCGAATGAACACCATCGGTAGGGCCGCAAATGCGCACACGATGACCCAGCTCGCCGTCGTGAGGAAATACATGTCCCTTGCCCGCAGTTGCGGTGTGTCCGGGATGCCGCGAGCCACCATGACCAGGCCGGCGCACAGAACGATGAGGCTCGACCAGACGAATGCGCCGAGGTCGTCGCTGCGGTCATACAACAGCAGCGTCAGCATGGGAATCACCATGCTGACGGCCAGAGTAATCAGGAATACACCAATAATGAAGGCGATGAAACGCAATGCAGGAAGCGGCATTGAGTGAACTCGTTTGGATATTGCCGGCAGTATTGCCTGCTATACGGCAATGTCGAGTAAAAATGGCGTAAAGTCGTGGGATGGAATTGTCTATCGGATGCGTGTTGCCTATCACACAGGGTTTTCCACGGCAATCGATGCCGTTATGCTCTTTGTTCAAAAGCAGGTTTACCAGGATTGTGAAGATGGCTAGACACCTGCTAACGCTGACGGCGGCCTTGCTGTTCTGTACACCGCTATGCGCCCAGCAGATCCAGCGTCAATTGGGCGATCTTGAGTTCAAGCTCAGTACCAACGGCTCTCGTTCGATGGCTCATGGGTTGATCTCGCCCAGTGCGGTCGGCGCCTTCCATGGTGGTGTGGATGTCAGTCATTCCAGCGGTTTGTACCTGGGGCAATACGCACCGAGTTTGGGCCTGTCACCCAACTCGACTCTCAAGCTGGATAGTTACTTCGGCTACAAGCGCCAATTCGATGAAAGCCTGGGCGTGGAGGTTGGACTTATCCATTACAGCCAACCGAACCTTGCCAACAGCGACAGCTATGCCTTGTATGGCGGTTTTTCGACTTTCGACAGCCGCTTTGGAGGTGCTTGGAGAAACAACCCAAATAACCGCACAGGCACGTTATTTTTCGATTTAGGCCGTTTACCTTTCTTTCAAGTCGACCTCGCGTTGAAGGTTGCGCACCATCGCCTAGGTACCCCTTTTACTATCGGCGACGGTAGCCAGGTGGATCATTTCAATGACTGGTCATTGGCGCTCTCTCGTCCATGGCCGGGCGTCAATCTTAACCTCGTCTACAGCAGTTCCGACTTGCAGGGCGCGGGTTGTGATGTGTATGCAGGAATTAATAGTTATTGCGAGAGCATGGTGATGTTCAAAGCGCAGCGAAGCTTTTTCTGAATTTCAGCCATCCTTGGCAAAGAGCGCTTAGCCGGCAGTACAAAAAACCTTGAGACCAAGGTCAGGCAAGGCGAAAACAGCCGAGGAACGGTTGGAGCCGCGCTCGACTTCACGGGTCGCAAATGAGCATTCCGAGGCTGTTTTCGAGGTGATCGGTCGTCAATCGGCTCTTCACTCTCGCCTGGAAACAACCTCGTACTCAGAGTCACGTCATCTGTTGCTCTGCGGATGGTCATGCTTCCCGGTGCTGAGCGACCCACCTCGCTGCAAACTCGAGAGCGCCGAGGCCAGGGCCAGCATCGCACCAATGCCAAGGCCGATCTGAGGCGCTGACTCATGGCTGTACAGTGTGAACAGTGCACTGATGATCACCCCGCCCATAGATTGTCCGATCAAGCGCGCCGTGCCTTGCAGGCCACCCATGGCGCCGCTTCGCTGGAGAGGGGCCGTCATAAACAGGTTGCGATTGTTGGCCACGTTGAAGAGGCTAAAGCCGAAGCCACACAGCAGACTCAGTGGTACCAGCGTCAGGGCTGAGCCTGTTGTCTGAACCTGTGAAGCGGCGCCGAGCCCGATGGCAAGGCATAGGCCGCCCAACAAACACTGCCCTGTGGTGGGCGCTCGGTCCGCAAGGCGACCCGCGAACGGCGCCGTCAAGGCAACCATCAGGGGCCAGGGCGCCAAGAGTAGCCCCGCCATCCAGGCTCCCAGGCCAAGCGTATGCTGTAGGAAGAACGACAGGGCCACCATGCCTGCCGTTTGGCCCGCGAAGCACAAGATCGAACTGATCACGGACAGGCGCAAGGATCGGCAGGCCAGTAGATCTAGCGGGAGCAGTGGTGCTGCCTTGGTCTTTTCTCTTCGCACCAACAGCCACAGTTGAATGAAGACGCCGGACAGCAACGCACCTGCAGCAGCCGGGCTGCTGGTGGCGACCCCGGCGGCAGCGATCAGTGTCGCGAAAGCCCCTGCGTTCAACAGCATGCTGATGAAGTCCAGCGCGTGCGATGTGCAGGACGAGTCTGGCAATGCCCTTGAGGCCAACAACACGGCCGCCGCCAGTGGAAGGGGCGCCGCAAAAAGCCAGGGCCACTGCGCAATCGTCAGAAGTCCCGCTCCGATCACCGGGCCGGCGGCCGATGACAGGGCAACGGCCAGGGCATTCCAGCCGATGGCGACACCAAATCGCCGATGCGTGACCACTCGGCGTATTAGCGCCATTCCCAAGGCCATCACCGCAGCGCCGCCCAGACCCTGCAAGAAACGGCCAGCGATGAGGCATGGTAGGGAAGGGGAGAGCGCACAAAGCACGCTGGCGCCGGTGAACAACCACACGCCCCAACCGAATACCCGACGGTAACCAAGACGCTCCCCGAGGGCAGCACAGGGCAGCAGGGCCATCAGCAGCGCTGCCTGGTAGGCGGTCAGTATCCAGGTGGCGGTAGCCGGGGTAACCTGTAGCGCGTCGGCCATCGTCGGCAAGGCGACGGTTGCCATGGTCGTGTTCAGTACCACCAGCACCATGGCCGTCAGCACGGCCCCGATCGCGATGACGGAGGAAGGCTCAGGATGCTTGCCATGTGCCATCGTGGCCGATGCGGGGGCGTCCCCGTCGCAGGGGGTGTTCACAGCCCTGTCCCGGGGATCCAACTACCCGCCTGGTCGACGTAGCGGGTCAGGCGACCAGCCTCTTTTTCTTCTTTCTTCAGGTCCCGTTCGGTAAAACGAAACAGCAGTGCCGGGCCATCGATGCAGCGTGTGTCGTGGATATCTCCCGGCAGGTACAACTGGCTCTGTCCGGCCCAGATCACTGTGGCTGCGCGCCTCACCAGTTTCGTATTGCCGTCCGGGTCTTCGATCCGGCCATAGGTGGTCACTTCGATGGCACCTTGTTGGACTGCATAGATGACCCATGCCCTGCCATGGTCATGAGGTGGACGGTACAGTCCCGTGGACTCGGTGTGTGCGAGCAGGACAAAGCCATGCTCCGCGTCCCGGTGAAGCTCGCGCCGTTCGGATGCTTCCAGGTGCAAAGTTGCCAGCCATTGCTCCGATGCAGGTGAATTCACCAGCGTCTCCAGGTGCTGCTGGCAGCCGGCAACCACCTCTGAACTCAGCGGTCCCCATACGGACCGCACACCATCAATGAATTTCTCCAACGTGTTCATAGGGCTCTCCAGATCGATTTCGTTACGGATGTACCGATGGATCGACTCTAGGGAGTGCCGAGGGCTGGCGGAAGACGCACGATTTGCACTTCATTGATGCACCAGACGCCATGTCTTAACATTGGTCCTCGGCTGTTTTCGCCTTGTCTGACCTTCGTCTGAAGACTATTCATGCGGGCCCTAACATCATCCATGACCACACCAGACCTGAACTTACTCATTACCCTCGATGCTGTCCTTGCAGAGGGCAGTGTGGCCGGAGCCGCCAAACGCCTGCATCTGAGCCCTTCGGCCATGAGTCGCGCCCTTGCACGCCTAAGGGAGACGACAGGGGACCCGCTGTTGGTCAGGGCGGGGCGAGGGCTTGTGCCTACGCCCCGGGCGATCGAACTGCGTGCTCGGGTCGGCCAACTCGTGAACGAGGCCAAGGCGGTCTTGCGCCCGTCTCAGACGCTTGATCTTAAGCGACTGGTTAGAACCTTCACCCTGCGGACCAGCGAGGGCTTCGTGGAGTGTTTCGGACCTGCGCTCATTGCCCGAATTGGCGAGCAAGCCCCCGCTGTGCGCTTGTGCTTCCTGCAGAAGCCGGACAAGGACAGCAAGGCGCTGCGCGAAGGGGCGGTAGACCTGGAAACCGGCGTGATAGAACCATCGACAGCGCCTGAGCTAATCACTCAGGCACTGTTCAGGGACAATTATGTGGGCGTCGTGCGCGCAGGGCACCCCTTGACTCGGGGCAAGGTCACCGCGGCCCGCTTCGCCCAAGGCCAGCATATTCTGGTATCGCGCACGGGAGCTGAGAGAGGGGAGGTCGACGACGCGCTGCGCGCGCTTGGGTTTGAACGCAAGGTGATGACAATCGTCGGAGGCTTTTCAACGGCGGTGGGGCTGGCCCGGGTGTCCGACCTTATCGCCTGCGTGCCCGAACGCCATACTGCCAACCTGCGTCAGGGCATGCACACCTTCGGCCTACCGGTACCCACACCAACGTTTACCGTGTCACTGCTCTGGCATCCGCGCTTCGCAGCGGACCCTGCCCACCAGTGGTTGCGCAACGTGTTGCGAGAGATCTGCGCTGAAAACCGTTGAGCGCAGCGCTGTTCTATCTCATCGTGTCTTGGCTAGCGTCAGGTGCGCTGACGGATAAAGCGCAACCGACCCCGTCGTGCAAATACCTTTAACATGGCGCAGGACCGGTCCCCCATCGTTGAAAGAGACTTGTATGGAGTTACGTCAGCTTCGCTATTTCCTGAGTGTATTGGAGTACGGCAGCCTTGGCAGAGCGGCGCTCGAACTCGGGGTCGGCGCTTCTGCATTGAGCCAGCAACTGTCGAAGCTGGAGAGCGAAGTGAGCACGCGGTTGCTGACGCGGTCGAGTACCGGCGTATCGCCGACCGCGGCGGGCCTGGCCTTCGAATACCACGCACGCCTGGCGCTTCGTCAGGCGGAGCATGCGGTCCTTGCGGCGCAAAGTGGTCGTATGAGTGGTTATGCCAGCGTGGGATTGGCGCCGACTACTGCATCGATTCTTGGCCTGGCCTTGATCGACAGGATGCGCGAACGCTATCCCGATATCCGTCTGCACCTGGTGGAAATGCTGTCGGGGTACCTGATGAATCAACTCAATGCCAGGCACCTTGACCTGGCGGTGCTGTTCCAGGCAGAGACTGGGCCCAGGCTCGATGTCCGGCCGCTTTTGACGGAGCGGCTGTTCGTCCTGGTTCCTGCCCCGCTGGTCAAAGCCGATTGGGGTGACTCCCTCACGCTGCAACAGATCGCAACGCTTGCGTTGGTGATGCCCAGCACACAGCACGGGTTACGTACCACATTGCGCTCGATTTTCGAACGGGCCGGGCTGGAGGCCAACATCGTCATGGAAGTCGACGGTCTGTCGCTGTTGATGGATTGTGTCTGTGCAGCTCATGCCGCCACCATTCAGCCTGGCGCGACCGTGGCCCGAGCGCATCAGGCGGGCTTGCGCGTGTTTGCCATCGATGAAGCACAGGCGCAGCGTCGCAATGTGATCGTCAGCCTCGCCGATGACGAACTCTCGCCGGCCGCATTGGCAACACGCATCGTTCTGCAGGAGGTCGCTCGGGAATTGGTGGAACAAGGCCGATGGCCTGGCGCTCGGTTGCTGTGAACCAGGGAGCGGGCCTTCGCCTCAAGCCCCTTTAGAAAAACTGAATGCCTCCCCCCGGCGATCGCGTTTCGCACCCTCCAGCCACTCATTAGAGTCCGTGGTCACGAGGAGCACCCGAACATTCGACTCCTCGTGATCTGGAGGCGAAATGATCGATGTGCTAGTCATCGGAGGGGGCAATGCCGCCCTCTGTGCCGCGCTGATGGCGCGAGAGGCCGGAGCCAGCGTGATGCTGCTCGAGGCTGCACCCCGCGCCTGGCGGGGTGGCAACTCTCAACACACCCGTAACCTGCGGTGCATGCATGATGCCCCGCAAGACGTGCTGGTCGAGGCGTACCCAGAAGAGGAGTTCTGGCAGGACCTGCTGAAGGTCACCGGTGGCCAGACCGACGAGAAGCTCGCGCGACTGGTGATTCGCGCGTCCTCCAACTGTCGCGGGTGGATGCGTCGCCATGGCGTTCACTTCCAGCCATCGTTATCCGGCGCGCTGCATACCGCTCGAACCAACGCGTTCTTCATGGGTGGCGGCAAGGCGCTGGTCAATGCCTACTTTCGCAGCGCCGAGAACCTGGGCGTAAAAATACGCTACGACACCCCCGTGGCCGACATCGAACTGCAGAACGGACGCTTCGTTGCCGCGCACGTGCCGGCGCGTGAGGTGCAAGGGCGGCACTTGCCCGCCGAGCGCATCGAGGCGCGCAGTTGTGTGCTCGCCGCTGGTGGATTCGAGTCCAACCGTCAGTGGTTGCGCGAGGCTTGGGGGCAGAACGAGCGAGGGGAGTGGCCTTCGGACAACTTTCTGATTCGCGGTACGCGTTTCAATGATGGGGTTTTGTTGCGTCGCATGATCGAACAGGGCGCCGACACGATCGGCGACCCGACACAGGCGCATATGGTGGCGATCGATGCCCGTGCACCGCTGTACGACGGCGGCATCTGTACGCGCATCGATTGTGTGTCGCTGGGCGTAGTGGTCAACCGCGACGCTAAGCGCTTCTACGATGAAGGCGAGGATTTCTGGCCCAAGCGTTACGCCATTTGGGGACGGCTGGTGGCCCAACAGCCCGGGCAGGTGGGCTTCTCGATCATCGACCAGAAAGCCCTTGGCCGCTTCATGCCACCGGTCTTCCCGGGTGCCACCGCCGATAGTCTGGAAGCCCTGGCCGGCCTTCTCGGCTTACCCGTGCAACCCTTCGTCGACACTGTGCAGGCCTACAACCGAGCCTGTCAGGCGGGCACCTTCGACCACACCCGGCTGGACAACTGCCACACCCTGGGCCTGGAACCTGTGAAAAGTCACTGGGCGCGCCCGATCGATACACCGCCTTACTACGGCTATCCGCTGCGCCCTGGCGTGACCTTCACCTACCTGGGGCTGCGCACCGACGAAACCGCCGCGGTCCATTTCGGTGGACGACCCAGCCCGAACCTGTTCGTCGCCGGCGAGATGATGGCGGGCAATGTGCTGGGCAAGGGCTACACCGCAGGTGTTGGCATGTCCATTGGCACCGCCTTCGGCCGGATCGCCGGGACCAGCGCCGCGGCGGCCACCGGCCATGTATATCCAGAACAAGAGAATCGCCATGACTGCGCAACTGCCTGAACCCCGCCAACCTGATGCCGCCCAGCCGGCCCTCGCTCTGATCCCCGTGTTGAACCTTGAGGAACAGGAAGTGGACCGGCAGATGCGGATCTGCAACGCCTGTCGATACTGCGAGGGCTTCTGCGCCGTGTTCCCGGCCATGACCCGCAGGCTGGAGTTCGGCAAGGCCGATATCCATTACTTGGCCAACCTGTGTCACAACTGCGGCGCTTGCCTGCACGCCTGCCAGTATGCCCAACCCCACGAATTCGCCGTCAACGTGCCCCAGGCCATGGCCAAGGTGCGCGGGCAGACCTACGCCGAATACGCCTGGCCGGCCCCCTTCGGGCGGCTGTATCGGCACAACGGCATCTATGTCGCCAGTGCCTTGGCTGTGGCCTTGTCGCTGTTTTTGCTGCTGGCATTGTGGGTCAACGGCACGCTGCAGCCCGGCCGGTTGGCGGGGAATTTCTATGCGGTCTTCCCGCACAACACCTTGGCGCTGATGTTCGGCAGTGTCTTTGCCGCTGCCAGTGTGGCGCTGGCGGTGGCGGTACGTCGTTTCTGGCGCTCGGTCTCGCCTGCTCAAGCGCAGGCGCAACCGGACAAGGGGGCGGTGCTCGAGGCATCGAGCGCGGCGCTGACCCTGAAGTACCTGGACGGTGGGCATGGCCAGGGCTGCAACAACGGCGACGATCGCTACACCCTCTGGCGCCGGCGCTTCCATCACTTCACCTTCTACGGCTTCATGTTGTGCTTTGCCGCTACGGTGATCGCCACCGGCTACCACTACCTGCTGGGGTATCCGGCGCCGTACCCACTGCTCAGCGCACCGGTGTTGCTGGGTACCTTGGGTGGACTTGGCTTGATCGTCGGGCCAACTGGGCTGCTGGCGCTGAATTTGCGCAGGGCGCCGGAGCAGGGCGATGTTGCCCAGCGGCCCATGGACCGGGCGTTCATCCTGCTGCTCTTGCTGGTCAGCGCCACGGGTCTTGCACTGCTGGGTCTGCGCGACACCGCTGCGATGGCGATCCTGCTGGCGATCCATTTGGGCACGGTCATGGCGCTGTTCATCACGCTGCCCTACGGCAAGTTCGCCCATGGCCTGTTCCGCAGCGCGGCACTGCTCAAGTTCGCGATCGAAAAGCGCCGGCCCAATGACCTGGGGCTGGGAGGGGAGTGAACCATGAATGCAGCGGATTTCTCCCCTGTACCGTTCTGCGCGTATCGCTCATCGGTTGGGCCATTTGTCCAACAGGATCGACACGAACTTCTCCGCCGCCGGCGACAGCGACGCCCCTCGGCGATAGACCAACCCCAAGGTGCGAGTCACCTGAGGCTCGATCAGTGGCACGCTGACCAATGTCGGATGGTCCGCGCTGGGCATGGCCAGGCTGGGCATGGCCGACACGCCGAGCCCAGCTTCGACCATGCCCAGCGAGGTGGACAGGTGCTGGACCTCATAGAACCACTTGGGCCGCAGGTTGAGCCCGGACAATGCGTGGTCCAACAGCATCCGGTTGCCGCTCAGGCGGCCTACGCCGATCAGTCGGTAGTCGGCCAGTTCTGTCCAGGTCACCGCGTCGCGGTTCGCCAGCTTGTGGTCCCGACGGCAGGCCAAGACGAAATGCTCCTGCACCAGGGAGACGAACTCGATGTCCGGGTGCTGGCCGCTCATCATGTTGATGCCGAAGTCGGCCTCGCCCCGCAGCACGGCCTCGAGCCCGTCGTTGGCGCTGAGGTCCAGCAGGCGGATGCGGATCTTCGGGTACTGCTCGTTGTAGTCGCGGATCACTGACGGCAGGAAATAAAACGCCGCGGTCGGGATGCAGGCGAGGGTGACCTGGCCGGTCTGTCGTTCGGCGAGTTCGCGAATGCTCAGGATCGAATCCTCGAAGTCATCCAGCAAGCGCCTGGCTTTGGGCAGAAAGTCCCGCCCGACACTGGTCAGGCTGACGCGGCGGGTCGTGCGCTCCAGCAGGGAGGTGCCCAATCCTTCCTCGAGCTTTTTTATCCGCCGACTCAGGGCGGGTTGGGACAGATGCAGCGCTTCAGCCGCTTCATGGAAACTGCCCAGTTCGGCGATTTTCACGAAAGATCGTATGTCTTGCAGCTCGTATTCCATCTCGGATCGCTCTTTGGCCTTGGCTCTGGATTAATTCACCAATCGCAATAATAACTACGATATTTGCATTGGATTGATTTATCCATCCCTGTCAATCTTGTGTCCACAACATCAATGATGTCCATTGATCAACAAGAGTGCGAAATCATGCAACGAATTCCTTGCGTACTCATGCGCGGCGGCACCTCCAAGGGGCCTTTTTTCCACGCATGGGATTTGCCTGCCAATGTGGTCGAACGCGACGAATTGCTGATCAACCTGATGGGTTCCGGGCATGAACTGGAAATCGACGGTATCGGTGGTGGTAGCCCACAAACCAGCAAGGTGGCGATAGTCAGCCCCTCGTTGCATGCCGACGCCGACGTCGACTACCTTTTCGTCCAAGTCATGGTCGCCCAGCGCCGGGTCGATACAGCGCCCAACTGCGGCAACATGCTGTGCGCCGTTGGCCCCTTCGCTATCGAGCAGGGGCTGGTCAAGGCCCAGGATGGCAAGACCCTGGTGCGCATCCGTAATTTGAATACCAACACCTTCGTCAATTCGCTGGTGGAAACACCGGGCGGCATTGTGCGTTACGAAGGCCGCACGGCGATCGACGGCGTACCCGGTACCGCCGCTCCGGTGCACCTGACCTTCCTCGACGCGGTAGGCAGCAAGACTGGCAAGTTGTTCCCCACAGGCCAGGCCCAAGACGTGATCGATGGTGTGCCGGTGACCTGCATCGACATGGCCATGCCGATGATGATCGTCGAGGCCAGCCAGTTGGGCGTGACCGGCGCCGAGACCCCGGCGCAGCTGGATGCCGACACCCGCCTGCTGCAACGTCTGGAGGCTTTGCGCCTGAAGGCCGGCAAGGCGATGGGGCTGGGTGACGTCAGCGGCATGGTGATTCCCAAGCCCGTGCTGGTTTCCCCGCCGCGCTATGACGGCACACTGCAGGTGCGGTACTTCATGCCCCACAACTGTCACCGTGCCCTGGCCATCACCGGTGCGATCGGCCTGGCGACTGCCTGCGTCAGCCCTGGCACCGTGATCATGGACATGCTTGGCGAGCAAGCGCAGCACCTGGAGGAAGTCCGACTGGAGCATCCGAGCGGCGGCATCGACGTCGCGCTTTCGCGCAGTGGTCCCGATGGCAAAACGCTCCAGGCCTCTGTGGTGAGAACCGCCCGCCGACTGTTTTCTGGCTTCGTCTACGCCCCAACCTTGCGCAGGCTGGCGGGGTAGGCAACTGCTTGCATCACATCGCAATCCGCACATCCGCACAATTTCAACAATGGGTGATGCCTCATGAAACTCGCGAAATCACTGTATTTCCAGATCCTCTGCGCCGTCCTGCTGGGCGTGGTGGTCGGGCACTTCTGGGCGCAACAGGCCGTTGCGCTCAAGCCACTGGGTGATGCATTCATCAAACTGATCAAGATGATGATCGCCCCGGTCGTCTTCTGCACCATCGTGACCGGCATCGCCGGTATGACCGACAAGCGCTCGCTGGGGCGGTTGATGAGCAAGACCTTGCTGTTGTTCCTGGTACTGACCGTAGTCAGTCTGGTGATCGGCCTGGCAGCGGTCTACCTGTTCCGCCCAGGGGTGGGCATGAATATCGACCCGGCCACTCTCAGCACCGAGGGCCTTGGCCAATACGCCGCGTCTGCGGCAAAGCTCAGCGTGATCGATTTCTTCATGCACATCATCCCGGACACCTTCATCGGGGCGTTCAACAAAGGTGAAGTGCTGCCGGTGCTGTTCATCGCAGTGCTCAGCGGTTTTGCCCTGTCGTCCATGGGCGAAAAGGGCAAGCCGGTACTCGATGTGCTGGAGTCGGCCTCAACCATGGTGTTTCGCATCTTCGGCTACCTGATGCGCTTCGCCCCTGTCGGCGCTTTCGGTGCGCTGGCCTTCACTGTCGGGCAGTACGGCGTGACGTCCTTGGGTGCATTGGCCAAGCTGGTCGGCACGCTCTACATCGCCTGCGCGTTCTTCGTGCTGGTGGTGCTCGGGGGTATCTGCCGTGCGCACGGCTTCAGCCTGTGGAAGCTGCTGCGTTACTTCCGCGAGGAGTTTCTGGTGGTGCTTGGCACATCGTCCACCGAGCCGGTGTTGCCGCGCATGCTGGAAAAACTCGAGAAGCT
The DNA here is from genome assembly GCF_048068075.1 of Pseudomonas sp. NY15354. Classification (NCBI taxonomy): domain Bacteria; kingdom Pseudomonadati; phylum Pseudomonadota; class Gammaproteobacteria; order Pseudomonadales; family Pseudomonadaceae; genus Pseudomonas; species Pseudomonas sp. NY15354. The sequence goes on along the minus strand of NZ_JBLUPV010000005.1, from coordinate 57,592 downwards.
CGGTTGCAAGAAAGGTGTGGTGGGGCTGGTGCTGCCAACCGGCTATTCCTTCAACCTCGACGGTACCGCCATCTACCTGTCGCTGGCAGCGGTTTTCATCGCCCAGGCCTGCAACATCGATCTGAGCCTCGGCCAGACGCTGACGATGCTGGCGATCATGCTGTTGTCGTCCAAAGGTGCTGCGGGTGTGACCGGCAGTGGTTTCGTGGCGCTGGCCTCGACCTTGACTGTCATCCATGACATCCCGTTGGCAGGGCTTGCCTTGCTGATCGGTATCGATCGCTTCATGTCCGAAGCGCGGGCCCTGACCAGCCTGGCCAGCAACGCCGTGGCCACCGTGGTCATCTCGCTGTCGGAGAACGCCTGTGAACGGGAAACCTTGCTGCGTCGCCTGGACGGCACCCCGGCTACACCGGCCGAGACGCAGATTGCTCAGGCCGACTGGTCTGCCGAGCCTCGGCATCACGGCTGAAAGCCTCTTCTACCTCCCATCGTTGACGTAAAATCCCACTCGACATCCCAGCGATGCCGAGTGGGGTAGGGGGCCGTCTGCCTTGTCGATGGCCGCAACACAATAAAAACAAGAGAAAAGACCATGCTCGCACTCCTGGGCCTGATCATGGTGGTGACCTTCACCTACCTGATCATGAGTAAACGCCTGTCTCCGATCGTTGCGCTCACAGTGGTACCCATTGTCTTCGCGGTGATCGGTGGTTTTGCCCCCGAGCTGGGCAAGATGATGCTCGATGGCTTGAAGATGGTGGCGCCCTCGGCGGCACTGTTGCTGTTCGCCATCCTGTTCTTCGGCCTGATGATCGATGCCGGGCTGTTCGATCCGCTGATCCGCAAGATCCTCAAGCGTGTCAATGGCGACCCGATCAAGATCGCCATCGGTACGGCACTGTTGTCGCTGCTGGTAGCCCTCGACGGTGACGGCACCACCACTTACATGATCACCTGTGCAGCCATGCTGCCGCTGTACAAGCGTATCGGCATGAACCCGATGATCCTGGCCACGGTGTCCATGCTGTCGCTGAGCATCATGAGTGGCATGAGCCCCTGGGGTGGACCGGCAACCCGGGCCATCGCCGCGCTCGGGCTGGACGCAACCGAATACTTCATCCCGATGTTGCCGACCGTGATCGGCGGAGCGGCCTGGGTGGTGTTCACCGCCTACCTGCTGGGCCGCGCCGAGCGTCGGCGCATCGGCAACATCGCCCTGGAGTCTGGTGGCGGCAATTGCTACATCAAGGAAATCCTCGGCGACAACCCGCACAAGCGCCCACGGCTGGCGTACGTGAATCTGGTGCTGGTGATTGCCGTCATGACGGCCTTGGTGATGGGCGTGATGCACTCCGCGCTACTGTTCATGATCGGTTTCGTCGCAGCGCTGATGATCAATTACCCGCAGTTGGAGCTGCAGAAGGAACGCATCCTCGCCCATTCGGGTAATGCCATGACCGTGGTGTTGCTGGTGTTCGCCGCGGGTATCTTCGCGGGGATCTTCTCCGGCACCAAGATGGTCGATGCCCTGGCGCAGACCCTGGTCGACTGGATTCCCGAGGCCTGGAGCCACTGGTTCCCGCTGGTTGTGGCGCTGACCAGCATGCCGCTGACCTTCGTGCTGTCCAACGACGCCTATTACTTCGGCGTGGTGCCGATCCTGGCCAACGCGGCTGCCGCCTATGGCATCGACCCGGTTGAAATCGCCCGCGCTTCGGTGTTGGGGCAGCCGGTGCACCTGATGAGCCCCTTGGTGGCCTCGACGCTGCTGCTGGTGGGCATGGTCGATCGCGATATCGGCGATTTTCAGAAGGCCACCGTCAAGTGGGCGGTACTGACATCGCTGGTCATCACCGCGCTGGCCTTGGTCACAGGCGCTTTGTCCTTCTTCGTCTGACTTGCATCGGGGCGCTTGCGGCGCCCACCTCTATCCAAGAACAACAACTAGAGTACCGAACATGTCCCGAGCTGTTTTCCGTGGGGCCACCTGTGGCCTGCTCTGCGGCTGGCTGCCTGTGGCCGGCGCTGCCGGATTTATCGACGATGGCAAGCTCAAATTGCAGCTGCGCAACGTCTACTTCAACGAAAACTTCCGCGACGAACAAGGCATGAGCCCACGTGCCGCCGCCACCGCCAAAAGTGAGCGGGTGGAATGGGCGCAGGGTTTTTTACTCGATTACCAATCAGGGTTTACCCAAGGGCCGCTGGGCTTGGGGCTAGATGCCTTGGGGCTCGTAGGCGTTCGGCTCGATTCGGGACGTGGCCGTAGCGGTACCGGCTTGCTGCCGGTCCACGACGATGGCCGTGCCGCAGACGAATTCGCCAGCGCCGGGGTGACGGCCAAGGCGCGCGTGGGGCAGACCGTGGTCAAGCATGGCACCTTGCTGCCCAAGACGCCGGTGCTGGTCTACAACGATGCGCGGTTGTTGCCTCAGACCTACCAGGGCACGCAGCTGACCAGTACCGATGTCGAAGGGCTGACCCTGACTGCCGGCCATCTGGATCGCTTCAAGCAGCGGGACTCTTCCGATAGCACGGGCCTGTACCTGGATGGCTATGGTGGCGACGAGTCTGGCGATTTCAGCTTTGCTGGCGCTGACTACGCTATCAACAAGCAACTGCGGGTGAGCTACTTTCACGGCCAGCTCGAACATTTCTACCGCCAGGACTATGCCGGCCTGGTACACGACCTGCCGCTGGCCGGCGGGGTGTTCACCACTGACTTGCGCTACTTCAAAAGCCGCGACAGCGGAGCCGCTTACGGTGGCAAGATCGACAACGACATGTTCAGTGGGCAGGTGTCGTATACCCACTCCGGGCACATCGTCGGTGCCGGTTACCAGGCGCTCGACGGTGATGCTGGGCTGCCATACATCAGCGGTGCGACGGTCTACTCGTTCAGCAATGTGGGCATCGGCAAGTTCATCGAGGAGGAAGAGAAAACCTGGATGGCAAGCTACGCCTACAACTTTGCAGCGGCCGGCATCCCCGGGCTGACCTTCATGGCGCGCTACCTGAGCGGGGACAATGGTCGCTCCGCTGACGCCGAGCTCAACGAATGGGAGCGTGATGTGGAACTCGCCTACGTTGTGCAGTCCGGGCCCGTCAAAGGGTTGGGTGTGAAACTGCGCAACTATGTCTACCGTTCTGATTTCTCCCGCGGTCGCGACAGCAACCGGATCTACCTAACCTACGACATCGCGGTTTGGTGATACAGCGGTGCGAGCAGGCGCGCCTCGGTGCGCGTGCTCGCTCTGGTTCGCCGTTTCGGACTATCCGCCAAAAACGACCTACACGCCGGACGCCTGTGGCACTTTCTTGCCCAGGCGGATCAGCTCGTTGGAGAAGCACAGCCCAAAGAGAATCAAACCGGCCCCTAGATACAGCGTGTCTCGCGGTACCTCATTGAGCATCATGAACGCCAGTAGTGCAGCGAACAACGGTTCGGTCAGTTCCAGTGCTTGGACCTGCGATGGCTTTAAATACTCGATGGCCTTGGTGGTGCAAAAGAAACCCAGGATGGTCGGCAATGCCGCCAGCGCCAATAACGCCGTGATCACCGACAACGACAGTTCGCCCACGATGAAACCATCGGTCGCGGCCGGCATTAGCAGGTAAAGACTTCCGAAAAACAAAAGCTGCCGCGTGAAATGCAGCCCGCCGGAAACCCCCAGGCGCTTCATTGCAACCGAAAATGCGCCATAACCGCAGCCGCCAATCGAAGCCAGTATTGCGCCTTGGGGCGTGAAACCTTGGCCCAGGTCGGCGCCGAAAATCACCGCAATACCGGCGATCGTCAAGCCGGCGCCTACCGTTGCGTTGGCGGTGATGGGGTCACGGAGGACCAGGGGTCCCAGCAGGATCGAGGAAATGGAAGCGCTCGCCATCAGAATGACGACCACGCCCGCCGCCGCGTAGTGGCTGTAGGCTGACGTTTCAAAGTGGAACAGCACGAAAATGCCGAGAAAGGCACAAACCGCTGCAGGGATCCACTTGGCCGTGGTCGCGGGCCGCTTGAGAAACAGCAGCAGTACCGAGAGCAACAGGCAGCCGAGGACCGTCTTGATCAAGGCGATGCTGCTGGCGCTGAAACCACTGCTCATCGATACCTTGCTGAGAACGCCGATTGTTGCATTCAGGGCTGCGGCGCCCAGGGCAAAGAGGACACCTTTGCCGAAATGAGATTGCATGAATACGTTCCTTGTCACGGGGCTTTGGCGTGCCCAGGGCGCTTCTATCGATAGGTACCGGGGCCTGTGGCATGTGCTTGGAGCATGGGCCTACTGTCACAGGTAGTGCTCGGCCCCTCACAACCGGCTTGCTTCAGTGGGGCAAGTAATCTTTGACGTAGCGCACGGTTTTTTCCAGCGTCCGCGCCATGTCGGGGTGTGTGAACTGATACTTGTGCTCCAGATGCTCGCTAGGACGCATGTCGAAGCGCTGGGTCTGAATGAAGTCCAATGATTCGGCGCTGATCGCCAGTCGCGCCGCCAGGCCCGGAACCGTCAAAATCCACCTGAGCAATCCTATCGGTACATGGCGGCGAGGTGCCTTGACTTGCAGCGTTCCTGCGATCTGCTCGAGCATCCCTTGCAGGTTCGGGGTGTGCTCATAGAGCGCCAGGACCTGCCGGTTGGCCATCGAGGGGTCGAACGCCACGCAGGTTATCATCTTCACCAGGTAATCGACGCTGACCAATGGCAACCAGTGGCTGGCGGAGCCGGGGATCGCTTTGAACCGGCCTTGTGCCAGGTTTCGAATGAGGTCGGCCAGAGGTTGTCCTTGCGGAATATGCCCCGTCTCGCTGTGGCCACACACCGTTGCAGGGTGAACGACCGTGTAATCCGCGCCGGCATCCTGCATATAACGGATGACTGCGAAATGGGATTCGATCTTGCTGCCTTCGTAGCCACCTGCACGGGCGTAGACTGCAGGCCAATGTGTGTTTTCAGGGCGCTCGTTATCAACGCCGATACTGGCAAGGTGAGCAAGGTTTTGCAGCATGAAGCCGCCCACCATGAGCAATCGGATGTCCAGGCTCGCCGCAAGCCTGGCGACGCTCAGCGCCCCCTGCACATTCACGGCGCGGGCGCGTTCCATCGTCAGCCCCCAGGAAAAATCTGCCGCAAGGTGAAAGACCACCGAGGCCGAAGACACGCACTCCTTGTCCGCCTCGCTGAGTCCAAGCTCCTCTAGGCTGATGTCGCCTTGAACGGCATGGACATACGCAGGGTCACCGCCCAGTCGGCCTACTTGCTCTCTGAGCCGCTCGAGGTTTCCAGGATTGCGCATGAGCACCCAGGTCTTGTGCCCTGTCGCGGTGAGACGAGCCAGCAAATGTTGACCCACAAACCCACTGCCGCCGGTGACGAAGCATTCCACGCTCATGCCTGATTCCTTGTATGGATGATGGACGCAGGCTAAGGTGTAGAGCCTGCTCTACAGTCAAGGATTTTTTTACGTGAATACCGCAGAGTTGGAACGTCGAAGTGGGCTGGGCCGCCATGCATTGCGCTATTACGAGCAACTCGGGCTGATCGTCGCCCATCGACAGGCGAACAATTACCGCAGCTACAGCGAGCAGACCGTTATTGACCTGGCGTTCATTCAGAGCGCCCAAGGGGCGGGTTTTTCACTCGCTGAGATTGGGAACATCCTGGCGGCCAAACGGGGTAATTCGATCAACTGCGCGCAAGGCGCAGCCTTGGTCGCCAGCAAGATGGCCGACATTCAAGCGAAGATCGCCACCCTGCAAGCCGCGTATGTTTTTCTGGACGCCGAACGCGCGAAGCTTGAAGCCAGCGCCATTGCCCAAGGGCTCATGGTTGGGGCTACCGCGCCTGAGCGACCGTCTGATGCTTAACGGCTTACTCTGCTCGGGTACTGGTTTGAATAGCCGCAGGCATCAGAACGAACAGCCGATAGCCAAAGCGCTTTGCAAGGCAAACCAGAACGTGGCGACGTCGGCGGTATTGTCCAGGGAGCGGCCGCTGATCGCTTCGATACGGCGTACCCGATAGACCAGGGTCTGCTTGTGCACATGCAGGCGTTGCGCGGCATTGACCCACGATCGATTTTCTTCGAGAAAGACCTGCAAGGTATGCAGCAATTGGCTGCCATTGGCGTGGTCGTAATCGTGCAGCGCGCCCAGGACAGAGCGGAAGGCGCGGTGGGCCTCGTCGGGCGTTCTCGGTAGCCAGGGGGTGTCGGTCTCCAGCTGGGAATAGCGGCAGACCCTGCGTTCGGCGTGGGTATGCGCCAGCGCCAGCAGGGCTTCGCGCAGGGCTTCCGGCCCTCGCTGGGCATGCTCCAACAGGGCGCTTGAGCCCAATTGCAGGCCGAGCTGGGTGCTGTATTGCGCCTGCAGGCCATCGAGGTGCAGCAGGATCAGTTCCTGGCCTTGCGTCCTGACCAGGGCGGTGTCTTCCAAGCGATGCAGTTGGTCTTCCCGAACGCTGTCGCTGCCGTTGAGGCGTGCGGCCGAAATGACCGCAGTGTCCAGGGTCAGGCCAGGCAGGTAGGCGCCGAGCCGTTCAAGCAATGGCGCGCTCTGCAGGCGTTGCTGCAGGAGATCGTCGAGCAGTTCCGAGCCCAGGCGCAGGCGTCGTTCGCGCTCTGCCTGGAGCCGCTGCACCTCCAGGCCCAACACTGCGGTCAGATGATGAAGCATGCCGTAGTCGGGCAACTGCGCGCCGGTGACCACCAGCAGGCAGCCTTGCTCGGTGGGCAACTCGATGCTCAGCGCTTCTCCGGTTTGCAGGGCGTGGCGGCGCACCATCGGTTGCGGGGTGCCTTGTCGCGGGCGTGTGATGCCAAGGCTGGTCTTGAGAGGGGCGGGCAATGCCGGCAGGCCATGGGCCCAGGGCGTGAAGGTATCCAGCGACACCAGGTACAGGCAGCATTGGATATCTGCCTGAAGGCGCTGGAGCAGCGCGGGCAGCCCGAGGCCCTGAATGCTCAGGCGAGCGCTTTCATAGACCTTGGCCAAGGCCCCGCGCCGAGCGTACTCATCTTGCTGGTTGGCATCGATGATCGCGCGGGTCACAGCCGCGAAGGGGACGCCGTATTCGGTGAGGATCACCGGGAATCCCAGCGTTTCGGCCTGCTCGGCCAGGGCACTGATGTCCTGCGGAGCCTGCATGTGCTCGCCGATCATCATGCCGGCGATCCCCGCTTGGGCCAGCCGTGTCACATAGGCGTGCTGCTCGGCGGGTACCCGGGGTATGCCCAGGCCGGTGGTCATCAGCACGTCGCCCTCGCCCAGCCACTCGGTGGGGTCGGGCAGCTCGCAAACATGGGCCCAGCGTACCTTGTGGTCCAACCCTTGGGCACCGCTGAGCAGGCGCGAACGAAGTTCCGGTATCGCAATCAGGTCACGAACACGTTGCAACATGCGCAGGCCGCTCCAGGCGGTGGTCAAGGGTGGGCTCCCATACTGCCTCAAGCGTGCGGCATCACCAACTGGCGGGCAGCATACCCAGCGCTGACAGCACCGCGTACACGCCACTGGAGAGGAAGATCAGCACGATGACGATCTGCATCAGCGGGTGGGCGTACCAGCCACAGGTGAACGCTGGTGCCTGATCGCCTGCCTTGCGTGCCGCGTTGAGCAGCAGGATCGGGATGATGCCCATCAGCACGCCACCGAAGGTGCCGGCGAAGTACAGCGCGTTGACGAAGCCGCTGAAGCCGGAATAGGCCACGACGATCGGTGGCAGCGTCACCACCGCCAGCACGACCAACCGCTTGCGCTTGTTGCTTTCATCGCCCAGACGCATCTGGTCGAAGATGTTGGTGAACAGGCATCCGCCCAGCCCCCAATAGGACGTCAGCATGGCCAGCAAGGCAAAGGCATTGGCCACGTAGTAGGCCCACTGCCCGAGCGATTTGCCCCAGCTCAAGGTGGCCACTTCGCTCAAATGCTCGGTACCGACCAGCGCGATGACCGACGCCGGGATGGCTGCCACCAGCACCAGGGTCAACAGCATGCCGCCGATGATCAGCCCAGGGATGCGCTTGGGCGTGTCCAAGTTGCCCCGCACGATCTCCGGCACCAGGAACTGCGCACCGAACACGAACACCGCCAGGTTGAAGATCGGTACCACGTACTGCCACTGGCTCTGCCACAGGTGGACCAGTGTCGAGTCTTCGTGCAGCACAGTGGCGCCGATCAGCAGGCAGACGATCAGTACCATCCCGGTGCTGATCAGTTTCTCCGCCACGCCCAGCGCTTTGAGCCCCAGGTACAGCACCAATGCAGCAGGAATGAAGAACAACAAGCTGCCCTGTTGCCGGCTCAGGCCGTATTGGCCGAAGAAGTCAGCAAGGATATTGCCGCTGCCGCTGATGTAGGCGATGAGTGCGCCGTAGCTGTTGGCGGCGACGGCGAAGAAGATCAGCCAGCCGCCGAATGCCCCCAGGTACTTGCGGGACAGGCCACTCAACTGCAGGTTCTGGCGGGTCCGTAGGCAGCTTTCGGCGACGTAGAGCATGGTGACGACGCAGAACAGGCAGGTCACCAGCAGGCAGACCAGCAACGGGATGTAGCCGACCTTGCGGGCAGCGAAGGCCATGCTGAGCACGCCTGCGCCGATGTTTGTGCCAATGATGATGCCGAGCGTTTCGAAGCGCCCCAGAGCGTGGGCCTTGAGGCCTGATTCCTGAGGGATCTGTTGTTGTACACCCACTTCTTGTACCTCGTATTGTCTGTGGGAAAGCGTGCGTTAAGTGCGGTCAGTCGAGAATCAGGTAGGTCTTGCGTACGGTCTGGCGGATCACCCAAGTGCCTTGGGTATTGGCCTCGAAATAGAGCGCGTCGCCTGCCTGGAACTCGACGGCCGGGCCGTGCTCGGGGGTGAAGCTGCCTTCGCCGGCCACGATGTAGCTGTATTCGGCCTGGGCGACCTGGCGGCGGAAGGTGCCAGGGGTGCACTCCCAGATGCCTGTGGTGCCTTTGCCATCGGGCAGGGCGCGATGCCCAGCGGTGCGCGCCTGAGCGCCATCGTGGCCGAGCGCAGTGAATTCGCTGAAGTCGGGTTGGTCATCTAGACGGATGCGGATCAGGGACATGGAAAAACTCCTCAGGCTTTGTCTTCGAGGCCGGCCGGGGCGAACCGGGCCAGGTAACGGTCCAGGATGGCGGGTGGTTGTCCTGCCAGTTCCGAGCGCTCTTTGCGCAACACGGCATTGCGTACCAGCGAGCCGCCCAGATAGCGCACAGGCTCGGGCGGGAAGGTGCGGCAGTTGCGCTCCACCAGTGGGCACTGGCTCCACCGGTCCTGACGACCCAGCGCGAGGCTTGCCAGGATGCGTCCGCCCAGGCGGCTTGGGCCTACGCCGTTGCCGCTCCAGCCAATGCCGTAGTGGATGTTGGCGTGGCCGTCGAGGCGACCGAACACCGGCAGGCTGTCGTAGGTGCGATCGATCGGGCCAGACCAGCGGGCCTCGACGGGAATACCCTGCAGCATCGGATAGGTCCGGCGCAGGTCGGCTTCGGTCAGTGCAAGGCTCGCATCGTCTTCGCTGAACACCTGGCCGATGCGCGAGCCGAAACTGATGGCACCGGTGCCTTTGCCGAAGGCGATGCGCCCGTCATGGGTCGTGCGGTAGTAGTCGACCATCAGTTGCGAATCGGTGATGGATTCGCCCCCGGTCCAGCCAATTTCGCGCAGGCGCTCAGGCATGGCCTGGGTCGCCACGATCGAACTGTTGACCGGGACGATCAGCTTCGAGAGCGAGGGCAGGGCAGCCGCCCAGGCATTGACCGCCAGCACCACTGAGCGGGCGCGCACGCAGCCTTGTGCTGTCTTCACGCTCGCTGGCTGGCCGGGTTGGATTTGCTGTACCGCCGTGCCTTCATGGATCTCGATACCGCTGGCCAGCGCTACGCGACGCATGCCTTCAACGAGCAGGGCCGGTTGCACGGTGGCATTGCTGCGCTCGAACACGCCCGCCAGGTGGACCGATGAGCCCGTGCGCCTGGCGACTTCGCGTGCCTCCAGGCGCTCGAATGGCTGAACGCCCAGCCGCTCGCAAGCGGCCAGCGTCGCGTTCCAGGTATCGACATGCTGCGGCGTGGTGGCCGTCCACAACCAGCCGCTCTGGCGAAAGTGCGCATCGATGCCATGGCGTTCGCAGAAGGTGCCGAGCTCCGTGATGGCGTGTTCCGCGCTCTCGCCGAGCATGCGTGCCTGGTCTTCGCTGCAGAAGCTGCGCAGGGTGCCGATCTTCGGCCACCAGGACATGACGAAACCACCGTTGCGCCCAGATGCGCCACCACCGCAGACGTGCTGTTCGAGCACCTTCACCCGAGCGTCCGGTTCTTGTTCCTTGATCGTCAGAGCAGTCCACAGGCCGACGAAGCCGCCACCGATGATCACCACGTCGGCGTCATGGTCGCCTCGCAGCGGCTGCGTGGCCTGTTGCAGCAAGGAGGTCGCCGTCATCCAGTGGCTGGGTTTCAAAGGCGGGGTGGGTGTCAGTTTCATTGTTGGCCCCTGGTGGTTGGTAGAGGGCCATAGTGTTTCCGCTCTCCAATGGGGCGACAATTAGACGCACATAACAATTCGTATTATTGGTTCATACGTTCGTATGGGGCGCTTCACGACATACCGTCGTGAATGACATCAACCTTCAGGCGGGCTTATTCCGCAAACGAAGTCATCCGTGCCCAGGCGGTGCGAGCCATATTCCACGACATAGCCCTCCCCGCGACGCTCGGCTTCTGCCTTGGCGGTTTTCTGGTCGGCATACACATCCACAAAATGCCATGGATGCCGATCTCTCAGTACACCCCAACCCAGCACACAGCCCGCATTGTCAGGATCGACTGGAAGATTCTTGGCCAGACTGCGAATGCTCATATCGCTCTCCTTGAAACGGACAACGCATTTGAGGGCCTGGGGCTGCTGTGCAGCCCATCGCAGGTGCGTCGCTCTTAAGACTGACGCAATCCCTGTGGGAGCGGGTTCACCCGCGAACACCGGCAAAGCCGGTGCCATCCACCGCGAAGAAGTCGCCTCAGCCCCGCGCCAAGCGCGCAGGGCGGGATAAGCGAGGGCTAGTCGCGGACAAAGGCCAGCAGGTCAGCGTTGATGGTTTCGGCATGGGTGGTCGGCATGCCGTGGGGGAACCCGGCGTAGAGCTTCAGCGTGCTGTTCTGCAGCAACTTGGCCGAGAGCACCCCGGCATTCTCATGGGGCACGATCTGGTCGTCGTCGCCGTGCATGACCAGGACGGGGAGGGTGATGCGCTTGAGGTCCTCGGTGAAATCGGTTTGCGAGAAAGCAACGATGCCATCGTAGTGAGCCTTGGCGCTGCCCATCATGCCTTGGCGCCACCAATTGAGGATGGTGCCTTGCGAGGGCTTCGCGCCCGGGCGGTTGTAGCCATAGAACGGGCCCGAGGGGATGTCGTGGTAGAACTGCGCGCGATTGGCGGCGAGCTGGGCCTGCAGGTCGTCGAAGACCGACTTGGGCAGACCGCCGGGATTGGCGTCTGTCTTGACCATCAAGGGCGGCACCGCGCTGATGATGACAGCCTTGGACACACGACCCTGCCCATGGCGGGCAATGTAGTGCACGACCTCGCCGCCGCCTGTGGAGTGGCCGACATGAACAGCCCCTTGTGTGCCAAGGTGATCGACCACCGCGGCCACATCATCGGCATAGTGGTCCATGTCATGGCCATCCCATACCTGGCTCGAGCGCCCATGCCCGCGGCGGTCGTGCGCCACCACACGAAACCCCTGGGCCAGGAAGAACAGCATCTGGGCATCCCAGTCATCGGCACTGAGCGGCCAGCCATGGTGGAAATGAATGACCTGCGCATTGCGGGGGCCCCAATCCTTGTAGAAGATCTCAACCCCGTCTTTGGTGGTGACGTATCCCATGCTCGCATCTCCTGTGTAGGTGAAGTTCGGCACCGCCCATCAACTGTAGGATTAAAATTGAAAGTGAGTTCAACTCATTCGCGGAGAATGCGATGACCATTGATTGGATGGCTTTTACGCCCGGGTCCGCGTTGGCCGGTGGCGCACTGATCGGGCTGGGGGCCGGCCTGTTCGTGGTGGCAAACGGACGCATCGCGGGCATCAGCGGTTTGCTCAGTTCGATGTTTCAGCGCCGTGGTGAGGGACGTGGCGAAAAGCTCGCCTTTCTGTTGGGCCTGCTGGCAGCGCCGCTGTTGTGGATGATGTTCGCCACGCTGCCATCTGCGTATTTCGCCACCACCCCTTGGGTGCTCGTGATTGCGGGTCTACTGGTCGGCCTGGGCACGCGCTATGGCAGTGGGTGCACCAGTGGCCATGGGGTCTGCGGTATTTCTCGTCTGTCGCCCCGTTCACTGGTGGCCACGCTGTGTTTCATGGCAACGGGGTTTCTCACGGTCTTTGTCGTTCGACACCTTCTTCAAGGAAGCTGACATGTCCCGTCTCAGTGGCTTTATCGCAGGGGTCCTGTTCGGCATGGGGTTGTTGCTGGCGGGTATGGCGAATCCTGCCAAGGTGCTTGGGTTCCTCGACCTTGCCGGGCAGTGGGATCCCTCACTGGCGTTGGTGATGGTCGGCGCTATCGGTGTGGCGCTGCTGCCCATGGCCTGGGCGCGCAAGCATGGCGTGGCGGTGTTGGGCGGCAAGATGCAACTGCCTGACCGGCGTGATGTGGATCGCCGGCTGGTCGGAGGCAGCCTGCTGTTCGGCATCGGCTGGGGGCTGGCGGGTGTCTGCCCGGGGCCTGCGCTGGTGTTGCTGCCTGCCGGGTATTGGCAGGCTTGGTTGTTCGTGGTCGCGATGCTCGGCGGTATGGCGCTGTTCCAATGGATCGAGGCGCGTCGTGGCAACTGATGACCGGAATGCACCTACACCTTGACCAGAAGGCCCAGCCACATCGCGCCGAGCACCGTCAATTGCCCTGGAACGAAGTATCGGGTGAAGGGCAGCCCGCCACGGACCAGCGCCAGGACGCCTTTGGACAGCGTATTACCGGTCAAGACCATCATGGCGGGCACCACCAGGCTCGCTATGGTCATTTGGCCGGCTGCTACCAATGATGCAATGGAGGCGGTCGCAGCGTGCGCATCCCCCACACCGCTGATGAAAGCCGCCAGGTTGACACCCTGTTGGCCCAGGTGCCTCAGCAGGAAGGTGGAAAACAACGCAATGCCGGTAATGGCCAGGGTTATGGCCAGTGCGACCCATAAACTGAAGGCGCCATCCGCCAGGTTGGCGGCTGAAGGCGATGACGCCGCATGCCAAGGCGCCAACAGGATGACGCCAGCGCAGAAGGTCGCGACCACCCCCAGGCCGATCGATGGCCAGAACGGGGTTATCAGGCGCGGGTCGACGATGCCAAGGACCAATGCGAACTGGGTGATCGTGGCAAAGTTGGACAGCACAGCCGCTGCCGCGAGCGACCTGGCATTTCGGTTGTCGGTTCGGGCCTGTCGAGCGAGCACTGCGATGGTGGCAGCGCCTGAGGCAAATCCTGAAGCGATGGCGCTTATCGGCAGGCCATAACGAGGCCCCATCACGCGCATGGCGATGTGTCCGATCGCTCCGACAGCCATCAACAGCGCTACCAACGTACAGATGACGTGCGGATTCAGTGCGCCATAGGGGCCCATGAACCGATCTGGGGTCAACGGCAGCACGACCAAGCTGATGGTCAGCAAGGTCAACCCGTCCCGAACCTCCGCTTCGCTCAATTGCTGCAGCACGAAATGATGGAGTTCGCGGCGCAGTGTCAACAGTACGGTCAGGACGACCCCCACGGCCGTGGCCAGCCCGGGTTGTTCCAGGCTCAGCGCGCCCAGCACGAGTACCAGCAGCAAGGCCACTTCGCTGGTGATCCCTGGCTCTTTCTCTGCATGCTTGCGGTAGTACATGCACACCAGCAGCGCCAGGCAAACGAAGGCGACAGCCGCCAATGGCGGACCTGCCAGCACCATGCTGAGGTACCCCAGCAATGATGTGATGGCAAAGGTTCTCAGCCCTGCCGCGGTCTGATCTTCGCTACGGGTTTTCTTGCGCTCGCGCTCAAGGCCCACGAGCATGCCGATACCCAGCGCCACCGCGCCATGGGCCAGGGTCGCGGAGTCGAGCATGACGCCTAGGTGACGATGCGACGCTGGGCATCGCCACAGCCCTGTTCCAGGGCCATCAGTGCCGGCATGTCCAGGATCTCGACGAGTCGACCGTGCAAGTCGACGATCCCCAGGGCGCGCAAACGGGCGACCGAGCGGCAGATCGTTTCCAGGCGCAGTCCCAGGTACGAGGCCATGTCCTCCCGCGACATGCGCAGCATGAAGCCGTGGGCTGAATAGCCCCGGCTAACGAAGCGTTTGGACAATCCCACCAGGAAGCTTGCAAGCCGCTCCTCGGCGGTGAGGTTACACAGCATCAGCACGCGTTCGTGCTCGCGCACGATCTCCCGGCTCATCAATCGATTCAGGCTTTGCTGCAGGACCAGAAAGTCCCGTGCCAGCGATTGCAACCGCCGATAGGGGATGGGGCAGACTTCGCTGTCTTCCAGGGCGATGGCGTCACAGACATGGAACTCGGTGGCGATCGCGTCGAGCCCCAGCACGTCGCCGGGCATCCAGAAATTGATCACCACGCCCAGGCCTTCGGCATTGTTCAGGCTTGTCTTGAAGCTGCCGCAACGCACGGCATACAGGGTATCGAGTGGGGCATTGGCATTGAACAAGGCAGCGCCTTTCTTGATGCGTATGCGCGGCCCCACCAGGCTGCCAAGGCCGTTGTCGTCGGCGACCGGCAGACCGGTTGGCAAACACAAGCCACTGACCCGGCATTCCTGGCACGGGGACGCCAGCGGCTTGAGATGGATGGGGGTCGCCTTGCCGGTGGGTTCGGGCTGCTCGAGCATGCGGACACTGATCTGGCTGGTCATCTCAGGCCTCCTTCGCGCATCGCCCGAGCGAAGGCGTCGAGTTGTCGGCACGTTGTCCGTTGATGTCAGTCACATGGCCCCAGAGCGAGCAGCTGGCGATCATGTCCAGCGAATGCGGGGCATTGAGCCGAGCGATGAGCCGTTCGACGAACTGCTCGGCCTCATCGGGCGTCCTGAAACCGACCTGCCATTGGTCCATGTGTACACACCAGCGGTGCTGGTCGGCGTTTTCCTCGATATAGACGTTCATCGGAACCTCCAGAGCGTGCGTGAGCAAGGACTTGCGTATCGATTCGTCGTGCGCTGGCGTCCTGCCGACGGCCCTGAAGGTCAGGGGGTGATTGCCGCTTTCATGACCACCATGGCACGCCTGCGAGGGCGTGCCTGGTTGTTGTCTATGTGGGGGTAGCGTGCGCCGGTAATAGAACGGAGCTTTGATCCGTATCAAGTTTGCGGTGCGTCACCGCAGCCGTTTGTCCGCGGGCTGTTTCAGTTGATAAACATCAAGTCGGGCAGGCGCCGGTGGCAGATGATCGAGGCACGTTTTCCCAACCGCAGAGGTGTGTCATGGACAATCCGCAAAGAATCCTGCTCATCGTGTCGCCCTTGATGCGCCGCTCGCCGGTCTATGACCGGGCAGCCGCGCTGGCCAAGGCCAAGGGCATGTCCCTGCACATCGTGGCCTTCGACTACCTCGAAGGGCTAGCCACGGCCGGGTTGGTCAATGACCAGGCGCTGGCGGTCATGCGCGATGGGTATGTGCAACAACACCGTGAGTGGCTGGAAACCCAGGCGCTGTCGATGCGGCGTAACGGTGTGACGGTCACCACCGAGGTGGTATGGGTCCAGAATCCGCTGGATGAGATCCTGGTGCATCTGCGCGAACAGCCGTTCGCCATGCTCATCAAGGCGTTCGAACACGAGCCGTGGTGGGTGCGCGCGATGTTCACCTCACTGGACATCCAGCTGCTGCGCGAGACCAGCATTCCCCTGCACCTGGTGAACAAGGCCAGCCATGCTCTGCCACGCAAGATACTCGCTGCGGTGGACCTGTCCCGGCCAGAAGATCAGATTCAAGGGCTCAACGACCAGATCATCAGTGAAGCCCTCAAGCTGGCCTTGCAATGCAATGCCCAGATCGATCTGTTGTACGTCTATGACCTGGGCTCGATGTATGTCGATGCCGGCGGGGGGCGCGAGCATTCGTTCCTGTTCGACTCGAATCAGCTCAAGACCCTTCACGAAGCCCAGAGCGAGGCGTTCCAGGCCCTGGCCGAGCGCAATGGTATTGCGTCCGAGCACCGTCACATGCGCGTAGGAGACCCGGCCAAGGGCCTGGCGTTGTTCATGGAAAACAACGACATCGACGTACTGGTGATGGGTAGCTATCACCATCACGGTATCGGCTGGTTCATCGGCAGCACCGCCGAGCGGGTGCTGCACCGTCTGGACAGCAGTGTGCTGGTGATCTCGCCAGAACGCTCCCAAGGTTGAAGCCCAGGCCCGCAAGGGCCTTGGTTCAAGCGCTGAGGTCCAATTCGTGAAGGATCTCGCTGACATCGCCCCCCAGGTAACGTGACGTGAAGCCCAGCGCCTTGGTCAGTCGGTGCATGGCGTAGTTGTTGGCCAGGTCCCTGGAAACCATGCAGCGATAGCCATTGCGCCGGGCCGCCTCGACAAGGTGCTTGAGCAGCAGCCTGCCCAGGCCCTTGCGTTGCCATTGTTCGCTGACCGCGACTGCGCATTCGCAAGTGTGACTGCCGGCAATTCCGGCGTAGCGGCTCACTCCGACCTGGCGCAGCTCGCCATCGACATGTGCAAGCGCGACGTATGCCATACGCTGGTGGTAGTCCACCGGCATCAGCCGCGAGTCCAGGTTGGGCAGGCCGCTGCTGAGCCCGGCAATGAAGCGAAAGCGCCGTGATTCATAGGTGATCGTGCTGAGAAAGCGCCTGTCCCGTTCCAGATCTTCATCGCGCATCGGACGGATCAGCACCACAGCGTCATCGGCAAGATGCTCTACCCAATGCTCCTCCACGTCTGGCTGCTTGGCGGGTTGCTTGTTCATGTGGCCTCCGATTGTCCGATCGATACCCTGCGATGGGTTGTACCGCAGCGGCCCTGTTCGGTTCTGACAATCGTCAAGTTCGTGCAGGGCGAGTGGTTTTCTGATCTGCATCAAGCGCCGAGGAGGCTGTTCACCGAAGATCGATTGCATACCCACTCTCGCCACGCAAGTCCGGAGGTTCGCCATGGGTCAGTATCGACAACTGCTGGTGCTGCTTACCGACATCGATCCGCATTCCTCTGCCTTGCGCAGGGCCCTTGCCCTGGCCCATGTCAGCGGGGCCAGCGTGCATGTGCTGGGGCTGTTCGAGCCCAGCGAAGAGCACTTGCTACGGGAGGAGCGGCTCAACGAGGCGGATATCAAGCGCCAGTTCAACCACTACCGCGAGCGGCTCACGCAGTTGGTCGATCGGCACCGGGCCAGCGGTGTCGCGCTCACGGTCGACAGTCTTCATGCAGAAGATATTCGCAGCCAGGCCATCGACTACCTCAGAGAAATGCAGGCCGACATGGTCATCAAGGACAGCGAAGCAGCGCCGGCCCTGGCACGACTGTTCGGCACGCCCCTGGATTGCGCGCTGATGCGCGGGTTCAAGGGAATGATGCAATACGTGCCTGCGGCGGCGGTGTCGTTGCCCAAACGCATCATGGTCGCCGTGGACACTGCCTTCAGTGATACACCTGATGCCCAGGCGCGGTTCAATCACAGGCTGATCCAGGCTGCGCAGGCGTTGGCACTACAATGCGATGCGCAGTTGCATCTGCTGTCGGCGTACAACCTGGCAGGGGTGTTTGCCTCGGACATGAACGTCACTCAGGCGTGGATCGATGAGATGCTCACAGCCCTGCGCGAGCCCTTCGACAGCCTGGCCGACGCCGAAGGCGTGCCTCTCGATTGCAGGCTTTTCAAGGAGGGTGGGCCGGTGCAGGTCATTCGCGAGCAGGTGGCCGTGCTGGACACTGACGTGGTGGTCATGGGCGTCGTGCAGCCCAAGGGCTTGGACAAGCTGCTGGGTGACACCACTGAGCGCATCGTCAGCCGACCGCCTTGCAGCGTGCTTACGGTTCACCCTCATGTGATCGAGACCTGGGAGCCGCAGCCATGCAACTGACCTTCCTTGGCGGGACCGGCACGGTGACTGGCAGTAAATTCCTGTTGACCCGCGACAGCACCCGCGTACTGATCGACTGCGGTCTGTTCCAGGGCTACAAGCAATTGCGCCTGCGCAACTGGGAACCGCTGCCCGCACCACTGCGTGCGCTCGATGCGGTGGTGCTGACCCACGCCCACCTCGACCACAGTGGGTACCTGCCGGTGCTGGCTCGCGAAGGTTATACCGGACCGATCTATGCAACCCCGGCTACCTGCGCCTTGGCTGAAATCCTGTTGCTCGACAGCGCCCGGCTGCAGGAAGAACAGGCCGAACACGCTAACCGGCATGGCTATTCCAAGCATTCACCGGCGCGTCCGCTCTATACCGAACAGGATGCCAAGCGGGCGCTGGCGCTGTTTCGCCCGGTAGAGTTGCACCACACTACCGTGGTTGCCGAAGGCATGGAGCTTCTGCTGCGCACGGCCGGGCACATACTGGGTGCCGCAACCGTGCAGATCACCGCCGACGGCCAGCGATTGCTGTTCTCTGGCGACCTGGGGCGCCCGCAGGACCCGATCATGCAGGCGCCCGAACTGGTCAGGACGGCAGACATACTGCTGGTGGAGTCCACCTACGGGGATCGCAAGCATCCTGATGAGTCCACCGAGCAGTACCTGGCCCAAGTCATCAACCAGACACTCCTGCGCCATGGCATCACCCTGGTGCCATCCTTCGCCGTGGGCCGTGCCCAGCTGTTGATGTACTACCTGTACAAGCTCAAACGCGATGGGCTGATACCGGACATCCCGGTCTACCTCAACAGCCCGATGGCCACCGATGCCACCACCCTGTACCAGCAGTTCAGGCGCGAGCATCGCCTGTCAGCGACGGAGTGCGCGGCGATGTGCAGGGGCACGCACATCATCCGCACCGTCGATGAATCCAGGCACCTGGACCAGTTGCGTGAACCGGCGGTGATCATCGCCGCCAGCGGCATGGCCACAGGCGGGCGGGTGCTGCATCACCTCAAGGCGCTGGCGCCCAACCCACGCAACAGCATCCTGTTTTCGGGCTTTCAGGCCGGTGGGACGCGCGGTGCCGATATTGTCGCCGGTGCGCGCAGCGTGCGTGTGCATGGCGAGGATGTCCCCATCCGGGCGCAGGTGTATGCAATGGAGAATTTATCGGCGCACGCCGATGCCGACGAAATCATGGAGTGGTTGCGCGGCTTCACCCGACCGCCACGCCAGACCTATGTCATCCATGGTGAGCCGCACGCGGCCGACACCTTGCGCCGGCGTATCAGCATCGAGCTCGGATGGCAGGTCTGCGTGCCCGAGCATCTGGAAACCGTTGCCATAGACCCTGTGCGCTAGCCTGGCGCGGGAGGCTGTCATGGATATACAAGCAAGGGCAAAACTGAAGGCATGGATGCAACGGCCCAGGGGCAGCCTGGGGTGGATCATGGCCATCGTCACCTGGGTGGTGGCCACCTCCGCCTACCAGGCACTGGGTTCGCCCTGGCGCCTTCCCCTGCGTGATCCCGCTGTCCTGCTGACCTTGCTGGCCTTGAGCATCGCAGTGGGGTGGGCCGTGCAGCGCGGCGTGAGACGCACGGTGGGCAAAGCCATTTTCGAGGGGCAGACCACCGGCTGGCAGGCCAGGCTCGCGTTCATCCGCACGGTCGCCCGGGAGTCGAACGTGCTGCTGGGCATGCTGGTGCTTTTGGCCGTGCTCGGCGCCAGCACGCTCTGGCTGGCAGGTCGCTCCGTGGAGCGCATCGTGGATCGGTGCCAGGCCAACCTGCTGGCCCAGGCGCAGGTTCCCGAGGCCGAATCGCTCGCCACGCGGGTGGGCAGGCCCGTGTGCACATGCCTGGCGCAGACCTTTCTGGACCGCAATGGCGTGATCCGACTGGCGATGTTCCAGACGCCGCTGCAGCCAATGGTTACCTTCAAGGCTTTGACGCCCGCGGACGAACGGCATTGTCTGGCGCAGTTCGATTTGCTGCCGGAAGAAGCGGCTTCGACGACGCGCTAGCTAACTGGCGGCCCCGCAGGGCCGCCTCGACTTTGCGTTATTTCAGCCAAAGACGATGGATGACCTGGCTTGCGTCATCCGGATCCCGGGTCGTGGTGAAGCCCGCGGCCTTGGCCAGGTCGCGCATCGCGATGTTGGCGGCGGCGTCGATCGAATACATCTGCTGCAGGCCTCTGGCACGGGCATGGTCGATCAGGTGTTTGAGCAGCAGACGGCCCAGACCAT
This sequence comes from Pseudomonas sp. NY15354, assembly GCF_048068075.1. NCBI lineage: Bacteria > Pseudomonadati > Pseudomonadota > Gammaproteobacteria > Pseudomonadales > Pseudomonadaceae > Pseudomonas > Pseudomonas sp. NY15354. The sequence continues at coordinate 37,257 of NZ_JBLUPV010000005.1, read as the reverse complement.
GATGTTGCCAGCTGTCGAGCACGGTTACTGCGCATTCGCACGCGTCATCCTTTTCGCAGGCGGCATAACGGGAAATACCCACTTCCTGGAGTTCGCCGTCGACGTGGGCAAGCGCGACATAGGCGGCGTGCCGGTCCTGGTCGACATCCATCAGTTGGTCCAGCATCGCCTCGCCAGGCTCCTTGAGCTGGCACAGGAAGCGAAAGTGTCGCGATTGCGGCGACAGCCGTTCGATAAAGGCTTTTTCGCGCGGGCGATCCTTGGCTTGCAAGGGCCTGATCAGTACATGGGTGCCATTGTCGAGTGCTTCGATCCAATGCTCGCCGCTGGGGGCAGGGAACGAGGAGAGGGCGTACTTTGGGGGGACATCGGCGGTAGCCATGGCAGTTTCCTCGCAGGTCAGGGTCAAGGTTTAGTTTCAACACGTTTTCCTGACTCGACTTGATCGTTATCAAATGCCAGGTTGCCGGTGGTCGCAGCCGTCCTGGGCAAGGATCATCGTTGGCTGGTGCGCATCGCTGAATGCCCTGGGCGCACGGCTCGTCTTGATATTTCTCACGTTTTGACAGGGCTAAATGACCCTTGGTCGGCCATAGCGGAAACTTCAGACGAAGCGGCTAACGTGATAATTGCTCTGCCCGAAAAAGCGGAGGCATCGTCATGTCAGACTCTGCAGATGTGGGGGCGAGGCCCCACGTGAAGTGCCTTGCGTGCTCATTGAGTCGGCTTTGCCTGCCAGCCAGCCTCAGTGCAGAGGAAGTGGACAAACTCGAGCGCATCGTCCGGCGGAACCGCCCTCTGAAAAAGGGCGAGTACCTGTTCAAGGCCGATGAGCCCATGGACCATGTGTTCGCGCTGCGTTCAGGGGCTATCAAGAACTTCCTGCTCGATGCCGAGGGCAACGAGCGGGTCACTGGATTTATCCTGCCGGGCGAAATGCTTGGCCTGGACGCCATCGGTGCCAGTCATTATCGAAGCTATGCCTTGGCGCTGGACGTGTCGCTCGTCTGTTCCATCAAGCTCGATCAATTGGTTGACCTCTCAGGACAGATTCCTGGCCTGCGCTATCAGTTGTTGCACATGCTAAGCCAGGGCATTCAGAGCAAGGACGAACACCTTCGTTGCTGTCATGGTCGTGCCGATCAGCGTCTGGCGATCTTCCTATTGGGCATGTCAGCTCGCTATCACGAACGGGGCTTGCGTACGGACCTGTTCAATCTGCCCATGTCTCGTGGTGATATCGCCAATTACCTGGACCTTACCCTCGAAACCATCAGTCGGCTGTTCAGCCGTTTCGTCCAGGCGGGGTTCATTGAATGCGTCGGTCGGGAAGTCAGGATTGTCGACCAACAAGGCCTGGTTAATCTCGGTCGATTGGAAGACGCCAATTGAGCAACGAGAGTAGTCGGTCATAGCGCTGTACAGGACTGCCCAGCGCCGGTTGCCAGCACCCGGCTGGGCGCGGAACTTGATCCGTACGCAGCCAGATGCGCTGCGCGGGCACTCCTTTTTGCCAGCAGATACGGGCCGCCTGGCGCGCGACTTGCTCCGGCGCGCAGCAGTAGACGGTGTCCGGCCTGAAACCCTCCAATTGACTCGCCAGTAGTGTCCATCCGCTGCAACTGTTGTTGCGTGGCAGCGGGAAGCGCGCCGAAAGCCCGTGCAGACACTCTGCGGGAAGGTGATCGATGGGAAAGCCTTCGTGCGACAGTTGTATTTGCACCCAGGGTAGCCAACAGTGGATCTCATCCAGGGTGCACAGGAGCGCCAGTATCCCTTCACCCCGCGAGATGGCCAGCAACCGGGTGCTGTGCAAGGGAAGCGGCCAGGCGCTGCCCAACGGGCCAGAATAGTCCAGTAAATCGCCCTCCCGCCCTAGTGCTTGGGCGCCGTGCGTAGTCACGATGAATCGCCCGGCCACGCCTGGCAGGCAGACATAGCTGCAGGGCACATGCAGCCCGTGAGTGCCCAGCAGGCAATACTGCCCTGGCATAGCTTCAGTGTGCTGCTGGCTGCAGAGCTGCAAACGTAAATAGTGCTGAGTGCCTGAGCCCGATAAGGTCTCCAGCAATCGGACACCTCCCTCTTCATGCCTCATATGCACCTCGAACACGCGTACGTTTGTGTGCTGTATTCAGGCTAGGCCCATGCCATGAGGGTACTTTGATCAGGGTCAACTCGGCGCCTGAGCGGTGGAAAAGATCAAATTGCCCAATGGCACTGGACACCGCCACCAAGCGCCTGAGACTTCGCTACTTGGCTTTCCAGTACTTCTGCATTTCCAGGAACAGGAACGACGCGGTCCAGGTGATCAGCACCAGGCCTGTCAGCGCTTGCAGGCCTGTGAGGTACTTGAGGTTGCCGGTGGGGGTGATATCGCCGAAGCCGATGGTGGTGTAGGTGGTGAAGGAGAAGTACACGCAGTCCATGAACGAGCCGTCGAATTGACCCGTGAGCGAGCCCCAGCCCTGGGCATTGTCCATCAGGTAGTAGGCCAGGGCGAAGCACCACACCTCCAGTGCATGGGCCAGCAGCGCCCCGAACACGCCGACCACGATCCGGAAGCGGCTCCATAGTTTCAGCCGTGGCAGCCAGTCGTTCAGGCGCAGAAGGCATTCGTAGTGAATGATCACCACCAGGATCACGACCAGTGTGTTGATCAGCGTGACGGTGAGCATGGCAGGCACCCTGGTCGGCGTCGGGTCATCATTTCGCACTGCCGACCAACGGGTAGGTCACAGGCTCCTTGAGCTGCGGCTGGAGTGCGGGAAATTCCTCCGGTGTGATGGTTTCTTTGGCCAGCAGCAAGTGCGCGCCTGCGTCCAGGTCTGCACGGCGTTGCTCGAGCAAGGCCTGGGCTCTCTGGTAGGCCTGCTCGAGCAGCTCACGGATACCGAGGTCGATTTCCCGCGCGGTCTGCTCCGAATAGTCCTTGTGTTCCTGACGCAGCAGGGCCTCCCCGAGATAACTGGCCTGCTGGCGCTCCAGTACCGCCTGACCCAACGCCGGACTCATGCCGAACCGGGTGATCAGTTGTCGGGCGATATCGGTGGCGCGTCCCAGGTCATCGGCGGCCCCGGTGGAGACCTGGCCGAATGCCAGGTTTTCGGCCGCACGTCCGGCCATCAGCACGACGATACGGTCCCTGAGCATCTGCGCGCTGATCAGGAAGCGGTCGTCCGTCGGCCGTTGCAGGGTATAGCCCAGCGAGCCTGCGGCACGGGGGATGATCGACACCTTGTGGACCGGGTCCATCGCCGGCAGGCTGCTGGCAGCCAGGGCATGGCCCATTTCGTGATACGCCACGATCTGGCGTTCGTCTTCACGTAGCACGGTGCTCTTGCGCTCCACGCCAGCGACCAGGCGTTCGACCGCTGCGGTGAAGTCCTCCAGTTCGACCCACTGGCTGGCACGCCGGGTGGCGACGATGGCCGCTTCGTTGACCAGATTGGCCAGGTCGGCGCCGGTCAGGCCTGGGGTGATGTCGGCGATGCGCTCGCAATCCAGGTCGTTCTTGTAGACGATTTTGTGCAGGTGCACTTTCAGGATGGCCAGGCGGCCCTTGCGATCAGGTCGGTCGATCAGGATCTGCCGGTCGAACCGCCCTGCGCGCAGCAACGCCGGGTCCAGGACCTCGGGGCGGTTGGTCGCTGCCAGCAGCACCACGCCTTCGCGCGGATCGAAGCCGTCCAGTTCGGCCAGCAATTGGTTGAGGGTCTGCTCCTTTTCGTCATTGCCGCCCAGGTTGCCGATACCGCGCATCTTGCCCAGGGCGTCCAGTTCATCGATGAAAATGATGCAGGGTGCTGCCTGCCGAGCCTGGTCGAACAGGTCGCGTACCCGGGCGGCGCCTACCCCCACGAACATTTCCACGAACTCTGACCCGGAGATCGAGAAGAAGGGGACGCCCGCTTCCCCGGCGATGGCCTTGGCCACCAGGGTCTTGCCGGTGCCAGGGGGGCCGACCAGCAGGGTGCCTTTAGGGACGTGGGCGCCCAGGCGTGCATACCAGGCCTGGTTTTTCAGGAACGAGACGATTTCGATCAGTTCATCCTTGACGTCATCGATCCCTGCAACGTCGGCGAAGGTGACCTGGATGTCCCGCTGGGCATAGACCCGCGCACGAGACTTGCCGACGCTCATCAAGCCGCCCAGCCCCTGCTTTTCGCCAAACCCACGGAAGATGAAGAACCAGGCACCGAGCATCACCAGCAGCGGCAGCAACCAGCCCGCCATGTCGGCGATCGTGTTGTCTTCCGCCAGGCCGGTAAAGGCCACGCCGGACTGGCTGAGCTGCGCCGACAGTGCCGGGTCGACGCGCACGGTGGTAAACCGCTCGCGTCCGTCGATGGGCTCCTGCAGCCTGCCCTGGATACGATTGCGCCTGATTTGCAGGTCACTGACTTTCTGCTGCTCGAGCAATTGCAGGAACTGGCTGTAAGGCAGGGTTACGACAGCCGAGCGGTCGAACAGGCTGAACAGCAGGGCAGTGAGCAGCGCCAGCGCGATCGCCAGGTAATACAGTTTCGATGGCTGATCTTTTTTCATGGCCGCAATTCCTCGAGACAAGGGGCTCGGGCCTTCCATTGCTGAGGCGACTTAGGCGCTGTCGATAGGTGCGCAGGCGACATTGCCTTGAGCTGTTTTTACCCGCCAGTGGCCTGGCGCGATTGATAAAGGTCAAGATCGACGTGCAGCCCCCACGCTACAGGAGCTTGATAAATGTCAGGCCGCTGCCTGCTGCGCTGCGGATACTCAGGCTATCTTCGGCACCTGCGAGGGCATGGACATGCGACGTTATCTGCTTATCGGCTTGGCGAGCGTGCTGGTATTGGTGTCTGGCTGCAGTCCTTGGCGTACCGAGGAACTCGACGCGCGCCTGGAATCGGCCGAGAACAATGCCGCCACTGCGAGGCTGCGCGCCGATCAGGTCTGCTACCGGATCGATCTGGTCGAGCAGACTGCCAACCAGGCGCTGCGTATCGCGACCCAGACCCAGGAAGAGGTCCGACGGTTGCAGCAGGCCAAACAGAAGTAACCGCCATGTCTCGCCGGTGGCTGGACCTGGGCCTGTTGCTCGTCAGTGGCTTGGCCTTGCTGTTCGGCGCAGGTGCCTATGCCGCGCAGCAGCCTGCCTGGGCAGCGCTGATCTGGGCGGGAGGCAGCAGTGTGATGGCCTTGGTGCTGGCGGTGGAAATCGTCAGACGCCTGGCCAAGCGTGAAGCGGGCATCGATCTCATCGCACTGGTATCGATCCTGGCGGCGCTGTGGCTTGAGCAGATGTTGGTCGGCGCGGTGATCGCGCTGATGCTGGCCACCGGGCGCGCACTGGAAGCACTCAGCCTGCAGCACGCCGAGCGCGAGCTGCGGGCCTTGATCGAGCGGGCACCCCAGCGTGCCTGGATCCAGGAGAACGACGGGCTGCATGAAGTGCCCGTGGGCGCGGTTCAGCCCGGTCAAACCGTATTGGTGCGCCTGGGTGAGGTGGTGCCGGTCGACGGTCGCCTGGTCAGCGCTCAGGTGATCCTGGATGAAGCTGCGCTCACCGGCGAATCGCTGCCTGTCACACGCTATGCGGGCGAACTGCTGCCCAGCGGCGTAACCAATACCGGTACGCCGGTGCTGGTGCTGGCCACGCGCACGGCAGCGCAGAGCACCTATGCGGGCATCGTGCATCTGGCCGAGGCGGCGCGCCGATCACGCGCGCCTTTCGTTCGATTGGCCGATCGTTACGCCTTGGGCTTCATTGCGCTGACATTGTTGGTCGCAGGGGCCACCTGGTGGCTCAGTGGCGATATGCAGCGTGTGCTGGCCGTGTTGGTGGTCGCTACACCCTGTCCGCTCATATTGGCGGTGCCCATCGCCATCATTTCTGGTATTTCCAGGGCCGCGCGACGCAACATCCTCGTGCGTGATGGCCAGGTTCTGGAAGCGCTCGCCGGGATTCGGCAAGTGTTTCTGGACAAGACCGGCACCTTGACCGGCGGCCACGCCCACGTGCAATCGATCGAGGTCCAGGGCGAGGGTGCGCCGCTGCAAGTCCTGCAATGGGCCGCTTCGCTGGCGCAGGCTTCTTCGCATCCGATCGCCCAGGCCATTGTCCAGGCCGCTCGTGTGCGCGGTGTGTCGCTGACACCGCCGCAGGCTGTAGAGGAGGCTCCCGGGCAGGGGCTTGCCGGCACCGTACAAGGTCATGCCGTGCGCCTGGGCACCGTGGGCTATGTCCACGATGAAGCACAGACCGATGCCTGGGCTCAGGCGCGCTTGCAGGAACTGGATTACCTGGCCTGCAGTGGCAGCTTCGTCGCGATCGACGGCCAGTTGAAGGGGGTGATCAGGCTGGCCGACAACCTGCGTCTGGAGGCGCCTCAGACCCTGCGCTTGCTCCGCGCCCGTGGTATCGAAAAGGTCGCCATGCTCACGGGCGATCGTCTGGAAACCGCGCAGACGATCGCGCTGACGGCGGGCATCGACGAACTGCATGCTGGCCTGACGCCCGAGGACAAGGTGCGCCTGGTACAGGAAGGCTGCCGCCGTGCGCCGACGTTGATGGTCGGCGATGGCATCAACGATGCGCCCGCCCTGGCCGCCGCCGATGTCGGCGTGGCCATGGGGGCGTCTGGTGTCACGGCCTCGGCGCAGGCGGCCGGTGTGGTCCTGCTGGTGGACCGATTCGACCGGCTGGTCGAGGCCTTGGACATTGCCCGACATGCCGTGCACATCGCTCGCCAGGGGGTGTGGGCCGGGATGAGCCTGTCGTTGCTGGCCATGCTCATCGCAGCGGCAGGCTACCTGCCGGCTTTGCTCGGCGCCATCCTGCAGGAAGGGATCGATCTGCTGATCATCGGCAATGCGTTGCGCGCGCTAGGGCCCTGGCCCGGTAGGCGACGCGTTGGGATCGATGTCGCAGCGATCGATCGGCTTGAGGATGAGCACCGGCAGTTGGACGGCGTGCTGACGGAGCTGAGCCAGATGGCCCAGGATTTTTCCAGCCGCCCCCTCGACAAGGCACAGGCTGACTTGCGCAATTTGGTCTGCGCATTGCACAACCTGCTGGAGCGCCACGAACGCGATGACGAACGCCGGCTCTATCCGCTACTGAGCCGTTTCATACCCGGTGAAGATCCGTTGTCGACCATGAGCCATACCCACCGAGAAATCTTTCGGCTCATCCATCTGCTGTCTCGTATGAGCGACGATTTCAGTCAGGCGACACGGCCTCCCAGCGCTGATGAGATACAGCATCAGCTCATTCGCCTGGACACCCTGGCGAAGCTGCATTTCGACCAGGAGGAAGCGCTCTACCGGTATCTGGATCGGCGCTGAGCCGGACCTGGGCGGTGGGTGGAAAACACGCCAGCGCGCCTTGATTTTTATCAAGCTTGATCAAGCGCCCGCTCCGATAATGACGGGGCTGCGAGTGTCTACCCTCGCCTCGGGAGGTGGCTGATGAGCGCGTACCGTCGGATTCTCTTGATCATGACCAAGGCCGAGCCTCGTCCGGCCGCCTTGCTCCGGGCCCTGGCGCTGGCAGACGCATCGGGTGCTGCATTGCATGTGCTCGCTGTCCATGAACCCGCTGAGCTGCAATTGCACCACGCGCTGCAGCAACCCGCGGTCTCGACCGCAGCGTTCGCGCATTTCAGCGCCCAGCTCAAAGCATTGCTGGACGAGCAGGGCGCCCACCTGACACACCCATCGTTCGAGGCCGTTCAGACCCTCAACGCGCGTGATTTCATCCCCGCCTATATCGCGAAGTTCGCACCTGATCTGGTGATCAAGGACTGTCCCGTCAGCTCGATGTTCGACCAGATCGCGCAGACCTCCCTTGACTACGCGCTATTGCATGCTGGCCAAGGAACGTTCCAGTTCGTGCCGGCCAATGCCCCTGCCATGCCGGCTCAGGTGTTGATCGCGGTCGATGTAGCCAGTCCGCAGCCCGCTCAGCAGGCGCTCAATCACCAGTTGGTGGAGGCCGGTCAGCAGTTGGCGCGCCAGTGCAAGGGGCAAGTGTACCTGTTGTCGGCCTATGACCTGCCCATGGCCATGCTGGCCAATGCGGCGCTCGCCGAGCCATGGGCGCAGGAGGTGCGCGAGTCACTACGGGTTCCATTCGACGCCTTGGCCGATGCGTACGGCATTGCCTATTCGCATCGGTACTTCGTCGAGGGGGCACCGCTGCGCGTCATCAAGGCGCACATCAGCTCGCTGCTGATCGATGTGGTCGTGGTGGGGGTGGTGCAGCCCAAACGCTGGGCCAAGCTGATTGGGGATACCACCGACAGACTCCTTGGCAGTGCCCCCTGCAGCATTCTGGCGATCAAGCCAAACCCCATTGGCTGACAATCGGGAGCTGTGCGCTCGGCCTGGTGCACCACTTCAATACGAAAGTTGGCTTCACCCCTTCTAGTGCAAGGCAGTGACCCCTTTGGTGTGCCGTGGCAACGCGATTGATATCAAGGCCGCCAGCAGTACGAAGGCCGAGGAGATCCACAGGCAAGCCACAAGGCCATACGCCTGGAACACCCACCCCGAAAGCAGGGTGCCGACCAGCCGCCCCAGGGCGTTGGACATGTAGTAGAAGCCCACATCCAGCGATACGCCGTCTTCCTTGGCATAGCTGACGATCAGGTAGCTGTGCAGCGATGAATTCACCGCGAACAGCACACCGAACAGCATGAGCCCGCCGAGCAGTACGGCCTGTGCTGGCACCCCGGCAGTCAGACCCAGGGCAATCAGCGCGGGTAATCCTGCGAGGGCAATGGCCCACGTGAAGGCCGCTCGGCCGTCCGGCACATGGCCACGCTTCTTGCCGGTGATGTAGGGGGCAAACGACTGGACGATGCCATAGCCGATGATCCAGGCGGCCAAGAAACCACCGACCTTTAAAAAATCCCAGCCGAAGGCGGTGCTCAGGTACACCGGCAACGCCACGACGAACCACACATCGCGGGCGCCGAAGAGAAACAAGCGTGCGGCCGAGAGGATGTTGATCGCCCGGCTTTTGGACAGCATGTCGCGGAACTTCGGCTTGGCCTTGGCCTTGCCCAGGTCTTTTTTCAGCAGGACCAGGCTGCCGATCCATATCAGCGCCAGCACCGCTGCCATGGCCAGCACCGCCAGGGTGAAGCCGAGCAGCGCGAGCAGTGCGCCGCCCAGGAAGAAGCCCACGCCCTTGAGCGCATTCTTCGAGCCGGTGAGGATGGCCACCCATTTGTAGAGCGTGCCTTGCTGGTGGTCCGGCACCAGAAGCTTGAGGGTGCTCTTGGCACTCATCTTGTTCAGGTCCTTGGCGATGCCGGACAACGCCTGGGCGGCCATCACCCACGGCACCGTCAACGAGGCCGCCGGCACCGTGAGCATCAGCAAGGCCAGCACCTGCAGGCCCAGCCCGATGTTCATGGTGCGGTTGAGCCCCAGGCGGGCGCCGAGGTAGCCGCCCACCAGGTTGGTGATCACGCCGAAGACCTCGTAGAACAGGAACAGCGCTGCGATCTGCAGTGGCGTGTAGCCCAGGGTATGGAAATGCAGGACCACCAACATGCGCAGGGCGCCGTCGGTGAGGGTGAAGGCCCAGTAGTTGCCGGTCACCAGCAGGTACTGACGCACTTCCAGAGACAGGGCTGACAACGCCTTCATGATCGTTGCTTACTCCGCCGCGCCGACCAGCCGGGCCAGCTCCGCTGCGCGGTTGGCATAGCCCCACTCGTTGTCGTACCAGGCGTAGAGCTTCACCTGAGTGCCGTTGACCACCAGGGTCGACAGCGCATCGATGATCGAGGAGCGCGGATCGGTGCGGTAGTCGATGGACACCAGCGGGCGTTCTTCATAGCCCAGGATGTCCTTCAACGGGCCTTCGGCAGCGGCTTTGAGCAGCGCGTTGACCTCTTCGGCCGTGGTCGCACGCTCCACCTCGAACACGCAATCGGTCAGCGAGGCATTGGCCAGCGGTACGCGCACGGCGTGACCGTTCAGCTTGCCGCGCAGCTCGGGGAAGATCTCGGCGATCGCCGTGGCCGAACCAGTGGTGGTCGGGATCAGGCTCATGCCCGAGGCACGGGCGCGGCGCAGGTCCTTGTGCGGTGTATCGAGAATGCTCTGGGTGTTGGTCAGGTCGTGAATGGTGGTGATCGAGCCGTGGCGGATGCCCAGGTGCTCGTGAATCACCTTGACCACCGGCGCCAGGCAGTTGGTGGTGCAGGAAGCGGCGGTGACGATGCGGTGCAAGGCCGGATCGAACAGGTGCTGGTTGACGCCCATCACCACGTTCAGCGCGCCCTTTTCCTTCACCGGGGCACAGACCAGCACGCGTTTGACGCCCTGGTCCAGGTAGGCCTGGAGCACGGCCACCGACTTCATCTTGCCGCTGGCCTCGATGACCAGGTCGCAGCCTGACCAATCGGTGTCGGCAATCGCCTTGTTGGCGGTGACCTTGATGCGCTTGCCCTCGATCACCAGCGAGTCGCCTTCGGCACTGGCTTCGCGGTGCCAGCGCCCGTGGACCGAGTCGAAGTTGATCAGATGGGCGTGGGTCCCGGCATCGCCGGCCGGGTCATTGATCTGCACGAACTCGAATTCTGGCCACGCCCAGGACGCGCGCAGCGCCAAGCGACCGATACGTCCAAAACCATTGATGCCTACTTTGATTGTCATGTTCGTGTGCTCGTAGTGCGGTAAGCCCACCTCCACTGGAAGTGGGGGAGGTCATGAGGGGCTCAGATAGAACGTTGATTGACGCGCGTGGACAGTTCCTCGGCCGACTCCTTGCGCTCGGAATAGCGGTCGACCAGGTAATCGGCGCGGTCGCGCAGCAGCAGGGTGAATTTCACCAGTTCTTCCATGACATCGACGACGCGGTCGTAGTACGCGGACGGCTTCATGCGGCCGGCCTCATCGAACTCCAGATAGGCCTTGGGCACTGACGACTGGTTGGGGATGGTGAACATGCGCATCCAGCGGCCCAGTACGCGCAACTGGTTCACGACGTTGAACGACTGCGATCCCCCGCAGACCTGCATCAGCGCAAGGGTCTTGCCCTGGGTAGGGCGTACGGCGCCCATGCTCAAGGGAATCCAGTCGATCTGCGACTTGAACACGCCGGTCATTGCGCCATGGCGCTCAGGCGAGCACCAGACCATGCCTTCGGACCAGAGCACCAGTTCGCGCAGTTCCTTGACCTTGGGGTGATCGTCGGGAGCGTCATCGGCCAGTGGCAGCCCCGAGGGGTTGAAGACCCGCGTCTGGGCACCGAAGTGTTCCAGCAGGCGGGCCGCTTCTTCGGTCAGCAGCCGGCTGAAAGAGCGCTCGCGGGTCGATCCGTAGAGCAGCAGGATCCGTGGTTTGTGCGTGGAGGGCTGTTCGCGCGCCAGTTTGTCCGCCGTTGGCAGGTCAATGAGCGCGTCGTCGAGGTTGGGAATAGGGTGGTCGGTCATGGTTTCACTCATCACAGAGGCCGCAGGCTTTTGTTTGAAGCCAAGGCGAGCGTCAGCAGCAGGAGGCAGCGCGCTGGGGGCGCTCGCCCATGGCATCCAGGCGTCGGGTGCTGGTGCTCAGCCATTCGCGGTTGGCCTCCAGCGTGGTTGCCAGCACTTCACGTACCCAGGTGGGCAATGCGGGATGCAACCGGTAATAGACCCACTGGCCCTGACGGCGGTCTTCCAGCAGGCCACAGGTGCGAAGTTGCGCCAGGTGGCGGGACACCTTGGGTTGGCTTTCTTCCAAGGCACAGATCAATTCGCACACGCACAGTTCTTCCTCGCGCGTGATCAGCAGCATCATGCGCACACGGTTCTCGTCGGCGAGGCACTTGAAAACCTGGGTGGGCGACAAGGGGTCAATCATGGCGGTTCTCATGGGCTGGCGAGCACGAGTCTCGATGGATATATGATTTTGTGAATATACGCTTTATCGAATATATCTCAAGCCCCCGCTGATCAGAGGCAGCCCTCAGCGGGGCGGTCAGGCGCCAAGGGCCTGACCACCTCGTCCGGCATTGACCGGCGACCACTCAGCGCATGTGCAGGATGATCGGGCTGCTGCTGGCCGGGTCGGTGTGCCCGCGCAGCTTGCCAACCGCCTGGGCCTGCACCGCGCCGCCCTGGTTGCCCCAGGCGCTGCGCATGAACGTCAGGACATCGGCGATCTGCTGGTCCGACAACTGCTCGCGAAACGCCGGCATGCGGTAGGCGTCCGGTTGGCCTTGGGCGACGACCCGTTGCGAGCCGTTGAGGGTGATGTTGATGGCCGAGGCGTCTTCCTTGGCCAGCGCCGAGGTGGCTCCGGCCAGGGGTGGCATCCATTCGGCCTGGCCCTTGCCATCGAGGCCATGGCAGGAGGCGCAGCGGGTCAGGTAGGTCTGGGCGCCGGGGGTATCCAGGTGCGCCGCGGGCAAGGCCTGGTACTGCCAGGGAGCGCCGTCGCGTTGACGGTCGCCTGGCAAAGACTTCAGATAGCGCGCGATCGCCGTCAGGTCCTCATCGCTCATGAACTGGGTGGAGTTGTTGAAGGCTTCGGTCATCGAGCCGAACACCACGGCATGCGGGTTTCGCCCGGTCTTGAGGAACCGCACGATGTCCGCCTCGCTCCAGCGCCCAAGGCCGGTGTTGTGGTCACCGCGCAGGCTCGGGGCATACCAGCCATCGAGCAGCGCGCCGGCCAGGAACGGCGCGCCGCGCTCATCTAAAGCCTTCTCGTTGAAGGCCAGGCCCCGAGGGGTATGGCAACTGCCGCAATGGCCTGGGCCTTGGACGATATAGGCGCCGCGGTTCCACAGCGCATCCTGTGCGGGTTTGGTTGCATAGGGGTTGGTGGGCGAGAACAGGCCGTTCCACAGGGCGATGGGCCAGCGCAGGTTCAGCGGCCAGGGAATATCGCTCTGGATGTTGGCCTGGTTGACTGGCTGTACGCCATGCATGAAGAAGGCATACAGCGCCTTGACGTCGTCGTCGCTGAGCTTGGCGTAGGAGGGGTAGGGCATGGCCGGGTACAACCGTCGGCCTCCCGGAGCGACGCCCTGGCGCACGGCGCGGTCGAAATCGGCGAGGCTGTAGGCACCGATGCCGGTCTGTCGGTCCGGGGTGATGTTGGTGGCGTGGATCGAGCCCAGCGGCGTGGCCATTTCCAGGCCGCCGGCGAACGGCTTGCCCGTCGGCAGGCTGTGGCACGCGACGCAGTCGCTCAGGCGCGCAACGTACTCGCCACGACTGACCAGCGCTGCGTCGGGCGGCGTCTCGCCCGCCAGGGGCGAGGCGGGTTCACGGGTGACGTACCAGGCCACCAGGCCCGCCGTGACCAGGCATGGCAGGGCCAGCCAGCGGGCGGCAGTTGCGAGTCGGCGATTGTGCATGAGCGGCCCCTGCGAGTCAGCTGAAGGTATAGCGGCTAAGCGGCATGCTGCGAATGCGCTGGCCGGTCAGCCGCGCCACCGCGTTGGCCACGGCAGGCGCCACCGCCGGTAGCGGTGGCTCGCCGATCCCGCCCATCTTCGCGCCGCTCTCGACGATGCGCACATGCACCCGTGCCATGCGCGAAGGCGGCAGCACCGGGTACAGGTCGTAGTTGCGCGCTCGCGGCATGCCGTTGTGCCAGACGGCTTCTTCCAGCAGCACCTGGGATAACCCAAGGGCCACCGCGCCGTTGACCTGGGCTTCGATGATCGCCGGGTTGACGATGCTGCCCGGGTCGATCGCCTGCCAGATGTCGTGCACCTTGACCTGGCCGTTCTCGATCGACACCTCGGCGATCACCGCCGCCTCGGAGCCGAACGGCGAGGCCATGGCCACGCCACGGGCGCGTTTGCTGCCGTCCTCGGCGGTGAAGGGGCCGCGTTTCCAGCCGCCGGATAGCTCGCCGACCGCTTGCAGCAGGGTGGTCAGGCGCGCGTTGCCTTGCAGCAGGTGCAGGCGCAACGCGTACGGGTCCTGGCCGCCTTTGTCGGCCAGTTCGTCGAGGAAGGCTTCGTAGAAGAAGTCGTTGAGCGAATTGCCCACCGAGCGCCAGTAGCCGAGCATGGCCGGCCCTTTGACATAGACCTGGGCGATGCGCGTGTTGGCGATGGCATAGGCCTTGCCCGACAGCCCTTCGAGTGCGGTGGGGTCCAGTTGCTCGCCCTGCTTGCCGGCGATGGCTTCGGTGGGGCCTTCGGTGGCGCTCACCGCTTCAAGCGCCACCGGCAGGCCTTTGTCATCGAGCCCTGCGCGGAACTTGACCACGGCAACGGGGCGCAGCACATCGCGCAGGAATTCTTCCTCGCGCGTCCAGATCACCTTGACCGGGCGCCCGACTGCTTTGGCCAGCGCGATGGCCTGAGGGTAGGGGTTGGCCGAGTCATAGAGAAAATGCCGGCCGAAGAAGCCACCGAGCAAGGGCGAGTGCAGGGTGATCCGTGCAGGGTCGAGTCCGCTGCGCTTGGCGATGTCGTCACGGAACATGTCCGGTGCCTGATTCGGCAGCCACACCTCCAGAGAACCGTCGGGGTTGAAGCGCGCCGTCGCCGATGGCGGTTCCAGCTGGGCATGGTTGAGGTACTGATTGTGGTAGGTGGCCTCGACCGTGGTCTTGGCGCTGGCCAGGGCTGCGGCCACATCGCCGTGCTTTTCGTCATCACGGCCTGGGCCCGGCTGGGCCGCCAGGTGCTCACGCCAGGCATCGCTGGAAAAATCCTTGGGCATGGGCCGTACGGTCGACTCCGGGCCTGGCTCCTGCCAGTCGACCTGAAGCGCCTCCACCGCGCGCTTGGCGTGCCACCAGCGTTCGGCGACCACCGCGACCGCGCCGGGCAACGTGTGCACCGAATGCACGCCCTTCATGGCCTTGACCTGGTCTTCGTTGCGTAGGCTGCCGACGGTCATCCCCAGGCGTGGCGCATGCTGCACGGCGGCCTGGAGCATGCCGTCGACGTGGGTGTCGATGCTGTACTGGGCCTTGCCGGTGGACTTGTCGTAGGCGTCGACGCGCTTGACGGGCTTGCCGATCCAGCGGAACTGGCTGGGGTCGCGCAGCGTGATGCTGGCAGGGTCCGGCACGGGCAGGTCCATGGCGCGTCCGGCCAGCTCGCCATAGCTGATGCTGCGGCCAGAGGCGCCATGGACGACCTTGCCAGGCTCGGTGGACAGCTCGCCCACAGGGACGTCGAAGTGCTCGGCGCCGGCCTGCAGCAGCATGGCGCGGGCCAGGGCACCGAGGCGGCGCATGGTCGGGTAGCTCATGCGCACCGACATGCTGCCACCGGTGATGCGCATGCCGTTCTCCATCACCACGTAGGCCTCGCCAGGTGGGGCGCTGTCGACCACGAACGTGCCCGGGTCGGCATCCAGTTCCTCGCCGACGATCTGCGCCATCGAGGTATAGGTGCCCTGGCCACCTTCCATGAACGGGCTGAGCAGGCGCACGGTGTTGTCCGGGCGAATCTCCAGGAAGGCCGGCACCTGGGTGCCGCGTTCAGCGCTGCTGGCGGCGGCCGCCTGTACCCGGGGCGAGCCCAGTGGCAGGCCGAACCCCAGCACCAGCGCACCGACGGCGGTGCCGGCGAGAAAGCGTCGGCGCGACAGGTTGACGGTTTCGCCGATTGCCAGGTTCAGCAGGTCTTCGGGGGTGTCGAGGGGCGTCTTCATCAGGCTTTACCCCCTTGGGCCAGGTCGTGCATGGCGGCGTGGATGGCGTTGTAGGTGCCGCAGCGGCACAGGTTGACCATCGCTGCGTTGATCTGCTCGTCGCTGGGCTTGGGCGTGTGCTTGAGCAGCGCGGTGGCCGCCATCACCTGGCCGGACTGGCAATAGCCGCACTGGGCCACCTGGTGCTCGACCCACGCCGCCACCACGCGCTTGCCGACCTCATCGGCCTCGATCGCCTCGATGGTGGTCACCTCCCGCCCGACCACACCGGCCACCGGCGTGACGCAGGCGCGCACCACGTTGCCGTCGACCAGCACCGAACAGGCGCCGCACTGGGCCAGGCCGCAGCCGTATTTGGTGCCGGTCAGCCCCAGGTCGTCGCGAATCACCCACAGCAGCGGCGTGTCGGCTTCGGCATCGACCTGATAGGTCTTTTGGTTGATTTTCAGCTCCATGGCTCACCCGTAATCAGTCGGTTGATGTGTCGATTCTTATAGGCAGGAGGGCAGGACACCCAATCAGGAAACGCTAGCACAGGCGCAGCTCGAGGGCGGCAGCATTAGACCGATGCTGGACGATCATGAGTCTGATTGCAGGGTAGCGCGCCGGTTGTCTGATTCAGTTCTCATTCCTACCCGCTGCGGTTGCTTACCCAGGCGATTTCGATAGGGTGACCCTCTTGGACAGGAACGTCGCAGGAGGCCGACATGCGTATCAGGGGTAATGTGTTTTGGAACTGGGCGGATGCGACCCTTCATCACCGCACGCACCAGGAAGCGCTCGACGATGGCACCAGTGTCGATGTCCAGGTGAGGTTGTCCCGCACCGGGGCGACGCAATTGTTCGTCGGGGTGTATGCGCGCGGCGGCAAGGCCTTGCACGAAGAGGCGTTCGATGCTCGCCCAGGCGAGACCATGACCCGGGCGCTGGCCTGGGGGGTGGGTCGGGCCAGATGGGTGGCCAGCGAGCGCGTTGCGACGCCTGCCTGCGCCAAGTGACCGACGCCACGCGGCGCACTCGGTGCGCTGCCATTTATCGGCCGCTACGAACCGACATCACGGGCGGTGACTCCACACAGGGCAAGTCTTTGTATTCCCATCGACTGATGAGGCCCGACAATGAATGCCATCGAACTGCTGATCCAGGATCATGAAACCGTCAAGAAACTGCTCGAGGAGCTGTCCGCCACCACCGAGCGCGCCGTGAAAAAGCGCGGGGAGCTGCTCGCGCGCATCGAGCACGAGCTGCAGGTCCATACGGCCCTCGAAGAGCAGATCCTCTACCCGGCCATCAAGCAGGCCGGGGGCAAGGAAGAGGAGAAGATGTACTACGAGGCCAAGGAAGAACACCGCACGGTCGATTCGCTGGTCTTGCCCGACTTGCTGCAGACCGACACCGGCACCGTGGAATTCGCAGGCAGAGTCAAGGTGATGAAAGAGCTGCTGGAGCACCATATCGAGGAGGAGGAAGGCGAGCTCTTTCCCACCGCCAGGAAGCTGCTGGGCAAGCAGGCGCTCGAGGAGATGGGGGTCGCCATGCAGGCCCACAAGAAGATGCTCAAGGCCGACCAGAGCGCTGCCTGAGGGGGCCGGGCAGCCGGTCGTGTTTTCTTTCTCGACAGGAGTCCGGCCATGGCCAGTCATCTGTTTCTGATCAGCTACATCTTCGACAACCAGCCCGGCACGTGCGAAATGCGCAGCGACGAGCAGGACATCAGCGTGGAATGCGCCCGCAGCTACCTGCAGGGGCTGCACCGTGGCGAGGCCTCGTCGTTCACCGATGTGCAGGTGCAGCGCATCGAGCACGAGCATGAGCCAGACACGTCGCCGGCGCACTATCAACAGCCCTGAGCAGTGAGACCGGATGGTAGTCGGCACCTGCGATCGCCCTGAGGAAAGCGCGGTCGGCGAGGCGGCGCAAGTCGCGCCATTCGGTCCACTCCACCAGCCTTAGTCGATCCAGTTCATCCGCCTGGCGCAACAGCATTTCATGATAGGTGCTGGGGCAGTCCTGGCGCAGCCTGTGGTCGTCGAACAGGGCGAACCAGCCGTCGATCGCCAGGCACTTGCGTCGCTCCAGTGCCAAAGGCTCGTTGAGTGCATTCATGGCCGTTTTCCTGCGCGCTTTGGCAATCGAGCCCGAGCGCGGGGACAAGGTTCATGGCAGAAGTTCCAGCGGTCGTTTTCGAGGGCTGGCCACAGTCTGTGAATCTCGAATGAATTTTTTTTCCCTGCGTCTGCTCCATAGGCTTGGAACCACTGAGGAGGCGGGTGATGGCAGGGCAGCAATTGTTTGTGATCGAGTACGAGCTTCATGGCCAATACCGCACGTTCATTATTCGCCTGGAGCGCATGGACAATGCCGAGGCCTGGCATTGGGCCTGTTGCGATGCGGGCGTGGGCATCATCCCACGGTTCGGCCAGCACACGATCAAGAAGGTCAGCCGGCCTATGGCCGAGCGCTACGGCCTGGCCAACGTGCGTTGGCGTCCAGCGGGGCAGGGGCCGGAGTTCGTCGCCCCGCCCATCGATGTGAAGAAGTTCAACGGTTCATGAACCCGAGGGCAAGGATCAATGGCCATCGTCGGGCGGCAAGATGAGCCGGTATGTGTCCCTGTGCCGGAACGCGGCGTCATGTGTGCAGGTCTTCAGGGAAGAAGCGCCATCCCATGTGTTGCCGATACCCGAACCTTGCCGTTAGAAACGCCGTATGCCTGCAAAGAACACCCGCACAGCCAAAGCCCGCGCCACGATCATCTGTCTACGCAACGGAAAGGTCCTGCTCGTGCGCAAGAAAGGCGCAAAGTGGAACCTGCCCGGCGGCGTCATCGAGCCGGGCGAGACGCCGGAAGAGGCCGCCATCAGAGAGTTGCGCGAGGAAGCCTCCTTGCGTTGGCAGGGCTTGCATGCACTGTGCACGTTGCCGGTTGGCAATGTGCTTCATCACCTCTTCACGGCTAACCTCGGCGAGCAGGAGCGGGCCATTCCCAGCAACGAAATCGTGGCCTGCAAATGGGTCCGGCGCAGCGCGCTGGTTCGCCTGGAACTGAGCAGCGCCACTGCAGCCCTGCTGGCCAAGCATCTGCCGGTCTTATCGGCCACGGTGTGACGGCGGCGATCCACTCATCCGTGTCGAACAAAGCTGTCTGAACTTTGCGCTGCCGCGCGCCTTCCTCTGTTCACACCCTTGGGTTTCTCCAAGCCCGAAAAACGGAGGCGGATATGAGTGATCCTGTCACGTATTTCTGGATCGCCCTGGTGGCGATCATTCTGCTGGTCGATCTCTGGGCCATCGTCAGCGTGTTTCGCAGCGACAAATCCGACGGCACGAAAGTGCTGTGGTCGTTGCTGCTGGTGCTGTTCCCAGTGATCGGGCTGGCCATCTGGGGCGTTGCCGGACCGCGCGGCATCAAGCGTGGCACGGGCCCGACCTCGCCTGAACACAGCAAGGGATAGGAGATGATGATGACCGAACCTGCCCGTGAACCCGCCAAGCGCCAGCCCAAAGGTGAGGCCGAGCGCGACAACGATGCCCATCGCCCCGATGGCTCGACCGGCACCCCGCACGACTCCACGGCGCAAAAGGCCGCGCGGGGCAAAGGCAAGCGCCACTGAGGCTGGTGATCCGTCGCGGCTAAAGCTCCACCCAGGCCTGGCGCGAGGCCTGCAGCTGGGTCTTGATCCAGTTGGTGAAGGCAAGGACGGCAGGTCGCTCGCACTTTTGCGTGTCGGTGACCAGGTAATAGCCCCGGTGGGAATTGATGACGATATCAAAGGGCCGCACCAGCAGGCCCTTGGCCATGGAATCGCCGCACAACAGGTTGTCCCCCATGGCCACACCTTGGGCAGCGATGCAGGCCGCCTGTGCGCAGTGCGCATCGGAAAACACGATGCCGGTCGCCACGTTGAGCTCCGGGGTGTTCGCCGCGGCCTGCCACACGCGCCAGTCGCTGTAGTCGCTCATGTGCAACAGCGGGAACGCCGCCAGATCCTGCGGCGTCTTGAGCCCGCCCAGGGCGTTGATCAGCCGGGGGCTGCAGACCGGGAAGTAATTCAGCGCCGCGATCTGCTCGACCTTCATCTCCGGCCAGTCGCCGATGCCGTAGGAAATGAACAGGTCGGCAGTGTGATTGCTGACATCGTCCGCCGACGTCGGCGTGACCATGTGCAGTTGCACCTGGGGATACTCCTTCACGAAGCCGCCGATGTGATGGCACAGCCAGTAGGTCGAAAAGCCTGAGCTGCAGCTGATGCACAGCTTGCCATAGACCTCCTGGTCATCCACTCGTCTCCCGGCATCCTCCAGGTTGGCCAGAAACCGTTGGATTTCCCGCGCGTAGCGTTCCCCTCGAAAGGTCAGCGAAATGCCCCGGCCCTGGCGCTCGGTCAGGGCGAAACCGAGGGTCTCCTCCATGCCGGTGATCTGGTGGCTGAACACTGAATGTTGAACAAATATAAACATTAATGGCGAAATAAATCGATTGTCGTATTTGTGGAGTCAACAATACTAGGCAGGCCCTGCTGGCCTGAGCCGCTCTGCGGGGTCATAGACCAATAAGGAATGCCCTCCATGATCGAGCCCAAGGCTTTTGCCCAGAACTGGGTGGAGCAACAGCACAAGACCCTGTCCGACTGGCACCAGGTGATCTGGCATTACGCCGAGCCGGCCTTTCGTGAATACAAATCCTGCGCCTGGTACGTCGAGTTGCTGCGCAAGGAAGGGTTCGACGTGGAGCAGAGCAGCGGTGGGATGCCCACCGCGTTCTGCGCGACCTTTCGCAATGGCGACGGCCCGGTGCTGGCGACCTACGCCGAGTACGACGCGGTGCCGGGCAACAACCAGGCGGCGACCACCCGGCGCCAGCCGCGCGAAGGCCTTTCGCGTTTCGCGCCGGGCCATACCGACCCCCATTCGGCGCTCGGCATCAGTGCCCTGGGCGGGCTGTTGGCGGCCAAGGCCGCCATGCTCGAATACGGCATCCAGGGCACGCTGAAGTTCTTTGGGGAGCCTGCGGAAAAACTGCGCGCCTCCAAGCCTGTGCATGCCGCCAAGGGGTACTACGACGACCTCGACGCGGCCATCAGCTTTCACCCCACGTACATGTTGCCGCTGAACAACACCACCACTTGGGACACCCACTGCGGCATCGCCTACGCCTATATCTACACCTTCACCTGCCAGGCCCCGCAGGACTGGATCGCCTCGGACAAGTACAGCCCCATCCCGCAGAACCACCTGGCCGCGCGGGCACCCGGCGCCAACGATGCCCTGGTGCACTTCTACACGCTGAACGAAAGCATGCGTCGCTCCACGCTGCCCTTCACCGGGCTGTGGAGTTTCAACGAGGCGATTCTCACCGCAGGCCAGGCCACGGCCGACAACCTGCCGCCGCACATTGCCCAGATCCAGTACCTGTCCCGTTGCGACTCGATCGAACAAGCAGAAACCATTTCCCAGGTGATGGACAACAATGCCGCCGCCGCGGCGCTGGCCACCGGTTGCCAATGGAAGAAGACCTGGGTGTGCAAGTCCCGTGGCGGGCTGCCCAACCATGTGCTGGCGCAAGCCACCTACGACAATCTGCAGGCCATCGGTGCCCCGACCTGGGACGATGAGGCCATTGCCATTGCCCGGCAAATCCAGGACAACCTGGGGCTCGAGCCCATGGCCCGTCCGTTCTTGCCCGATACCGAAACCTTGATCGACCCGCAGGCCTGCGAGCGCCTGCTGCGCGAGCAGATGCCGGCCTGGCAGAAGCACCTGACCTCCGACGACTACCCCGAATACACCTGGCATTGCCCGACGGTGCGCCTGCTGGTGGCCCGTCCGATGCTCTCGGCGCCGCCCGGCTATACGTACCCGGACTGGGTGCCCAATGCCCTGGGCGGTATCCGCCAGACCATCGACCCGATGATCCAGGTGGCGGCCAAGACCATCGGCGCCACCCTGGTCGAGCTGTTCACGTGCCCCGATCTGCTGGCCGCCGCCCGCGAAGAATTCATCGAGCGTACCGGCGGCGGCATTGGCGGCACCCGCTGGCAAGCCCCGCTGCTGCCCAAGGACTTCAAGGTCCCCCATGACTTCCGTTGGCCCGAATACATCCGCACCGCACGTGGTGAAGAGTGGTGGATTCCCGCTCGGGACGACGAATAGCCGACCGGCGAGGGCGTCTACGGCGCCTTTTGAACAACGTGGTTTTTCTTGGACTGGCGCTGATCACAGCTGCCATAGAAAGGTATTACCTGCAATGAGTGCGATGACCGACTACCGCTCCAGCCATGTGCCCGGCCCTCGTGGCGCCGCCGACCTGGTGTTCCTCAATGGCCGTATCTACACCGTCAATGAAGCCGAGCCCTGGGCTGAGGCCGTGGCCATCCGAAATGGCAGTT
Organism: Pseudomonas sp. NY15354; assembly: GCF_048068075.1. Classification (NCBI taxonomy): domain Bacteria; kingdom Pseudomonadati; phylum Pseudomonadota; class Gammaproteobacteria; order Pseudomonadales; family Pseudomonadaceae; genus Pseudomonas; species Pseudomonas sp. NY15354. Next base: position 15,257 of record NZ_JBLUPV010000005.1, on the reverse strand, counting down.
TCGTTGCGGTGGGCGCAAACGACGACGTTGCCGAGTTCATCGGGCCTCGCACGCAGGTGATCGATCTCGATGGCCGTTTCGTGATGCCCGGCATCTACGACATGCATACCCACCCAGACCTGAAGCTTGCGCCCGGCTACTCCGGTTATCTGGAGGTCGGCGTCAGCGACCCGACCCCGGAACAGGTGCGCCAGGCCATCCTCGACTACGCCGCCGAGAACCCAGGCGATGGCTGGGTGTATGGGCAGTACTTCGTGCGCTACACCTTCAAGCAGGCCGGGCTGGTACCGTCGCGTCAATGGCTGGACAGCGTGCTGCCGGATCGCCCGGTAGCCATCCTCGATCGCTCCTGGGGCTGCATGATGGTCAATTCCCGGGCCCTGGAGATCGCCGGCATCGACGCCGACACTGTCGACCCTCGGCACGGCTACATCGAGCGCGACAGCGTCACCGGCGAGCCGACCGGCATCCTGGTCGACGGCGCCTATGCCCTGATGCACGCCGCCATGCCGCCCACGCCACAGCACGCGTTGAAGCGGGCCTACCGTGAGGGCGTATGGTTCCAGAGCGGTCATGGTGTGGTCGGCACCAAGTATGTGCATGTGTGCGAGCACCGCTTGAATGCCCTCAAGGCGATCGACCAGGCCGGCGAGCTGTCGGTGCGTGTGGAGGCCGCGATCAGTTGGCAGGACGATATCTTCCCGGTCAAGCGCCGTTGGGAACTGCTGGCCGGGGAGCGTCACTTCTATCGCAGCGCGCGGCTCAACGCCAATGCGGTCAAGTTCCACTTCGACGGCACCCATGAATCGCGCTCCTCCTACCTGTCCACCGCATGGCCGGGCGAGGAGCGCTGGCGCGGTCACCTGAACCTGACCCCCGAGCACATCACCGACATGGTGGTGGACATGGACCGCCGCGGGATCCGTGTCATCGCCCACTGCACCGGCGACGGCGCGTCCGACCTGTTCCTCGATGCCGTGGCCACGGCGCGTCGCAAGAACGGCCCGGATGGCGTGCGCCACCAGTGCGCCCACAGCACCACGTTGCTCGACGGCAACCTGCCGCGCTTCGCCGCGCTCAACGTCACGGCCGAGTTCTCGCCGGTTGGCTGGTTCCCGTCATCGTTCGCCAACGCCCGTGCGGTGTTCGGCGAGGACCGCATGCAGCGGGCCTACAACTTCAAAGGCGTGTTCGACCACGGCGGCGTTGCGGTAATGGGCACCGACTGGCCAGTCTCGAGCATCAACCCCTGGATCGGTTTCGAAGCGATGGTCACCCGGCAGAACCCGTTCGGCGAGGAGCAGGGCAGCTTCTACGGCGCGCCCATCACGCTGGAACAGGCGATCCGCGTGATGACCATCAACGGCGCCTGGTGCATGGGCATCGAAGACAAGGCCGGGTCCATCGAGACCGGCAAGTCCGCCGACCTGATCGTGCTCGATCGCAACCTGTTCGAAGTCGAGCCCAAGGGCAACATCCACAACACCCAGGTGCAGATCACTGTGCTCGAAGGTGAAGTCACCTGGGACCGCAACGGCGAGTTCGATGCCAGTGCCCACGCGGCCACCTGGCGCCGCGAACTCCCCAACTTCTAAAGGCGGGCCGTTTTCCATGAACAAGCAGTCTCCCATTCCGGTCACGCTGGTGTCGGGGTTTCTCGGCTCCGGGAAAACCACCTTGCTCAACAAGATCCTCAGCAGCGATCACGGCTTGCGCATGGCGGTGATGGTCAATGACTTCGGTGCGATCAACATCGACAGCGACTTGATCGTCAGCCAGACCCAGACCACGGTCAGCCTGGCCAATGGCTGCATCTGCTGCACGGTCGAAAGCGACTTGATCGAGCAACTGAGCCGCTTGCTGAGCGACCGGCAGAATCGGCCGGAGTACATCCTGATCGAGGCGAGCGGGGTGTCGAGCCCGGGCAAGATCGCCCGCACGCTGAAGTACCCGCAGTTTCGCGAGGCGCTGGCGATCGACAGCATCATCACCGTGGTGGATACCGAGCAATTCGAGCAGCTCGACGGCGAAATGGCGCAACTGGCCATGGACCAGCTGGATGTGGCGGACATCATCGTGCTGAACAAGGTGGACCGGGTCGGGCCCAGCCAGATCGAGGCGCTCAAGCGCCGTTGGCTGTACCCTCGGGCGCGGATTCTCGAGTGTCAGTATGGCGACGTTCCGCTGGAACTGATCCTGGGGGTAGGGCGGGGCAACCCGCTGGCGCCCTTTACCCAGGTGAAGCCGGCGTCACCGCTGAGCCTGGATCGAGAGGCGGCGGATCACGCCCGCGTGTTCGAGTCCTGGAGTTTTGCCAGCGACCGGCCGATGGCGCTCGATACCCTGCGCTCGACCTTGGCCCAGTTGCCGACGTCGATCTACCGGGCCAAGGGCACCGTGCACATTGCCGAGGTGCCGGGCACGCGTTTCATCATGCACCTGGTCGGCAGCCGCTGCGAAATCCTGCCCGATCGCGCCTGGGGCGATGACGCGCCGCACACTCAACTGGTGTGCATCGGCAAGCGGGGCGCCCTGGCCCGGCAGGCGCTCGAGGTGAGCTTCCAGGCCTGTACGGTCTAGGTAGAATCGCCAGTAGCGCGTCAGAGCACATGACGCGCTTCATTCACCCCAGGGGCAATCCCAACCCCGTCGCTTGCGTCCCCCTTCTTGGCGTAGTAGCCGTGCTTTCACGGCACCTGCGTCATTTTCTTCCCCGCCAGGGCCTTTGCGCAGCAAGCACACAGGCCTGGTGAATCCTGCCTTTCTGACCCTTGGCGACCGCTCTGACTTGAGCGGTTTCGGCCTTTTAGGTCCCTTCACAACTTGATTGGTTTCTGGCGACCTCGGCCGCTCGGGGGAATCGCCTTTTCAGGTGCTTTTGGTATACCGGCGAATGGTGAGCAGATATCAACAATGGGCCAAATTTAATTCGATTGTGGTTGCCCTGCATCTCCTGAAAAATGCCTCCGGCGGTCTAGTAAAAATAACAGGAGAAGACCCAATGACCAGTTGTGCTCAGGCGCTCGTCAAACTGCTTGAAGGTTATGGTGTGGACACCGTGTTCGGTATTCCGGGCGTGCACACTGTTGAGTTGTATCGCGGATTGGACGGTAGCCACCTTCGCCACGTCAGCCCCCGCCACGAGCAGGGTGCAGGCTTCATGGCGGATGGATATGCCCGAGCCAGCGGCAAACCGGGTGTGTGCTTCATCATCACAGGCCCCGGCATGACCAACATTCTCACCGCCATGGGCCAGGCCTATGCCGATTCGGTGCCGATGCTGGTGATCTCCACCACCAGCCGGCGCGAGCATCAACGGCTGGGTCACGGTTACCTGCACGAACTGCCCGACCAGCGGGCGATGATCGCCGGCGTCTGTGCCTTCAGCCATACCTTGCAGCGCCCCCAGGAGCTGCCCGAAGTGATTGCCCGGGCCTTCGCCCTGTTCGGTTGCGCTCGCCCGCGTCCGGTTCATATCGAAATCCCGCTGGATGTACTCGAGATGCCGGCCGACGGCCTGGACCTGCGCCCGCGCGCCCTGCCTTCGGCCAGTGCGCCTGCCGCCTCGGCCATCGAGCAAGCCGCGGCCCTGCTGGGCATGGCCCGGCGCCCGCTGATCCTTGCCGGCGGCGGCGCGCGGGGTGCCAGTGACGCCCTGCGCGCCCTGGCCGAGCGCCTTCAGGCCCCGGTCGCCTTGACCACCAATGCACGTGGGCTGCTGCCACCGACCCATCCCTTGCTGCTGGACGGCGTCCAGTCCAGCGCCCATGGCCGTGCGCTTTTCGCCCAGGCAGACGTGGTGCTGGCGGTGGGGACCGAGCTGGGTGAAACGGACTACGATTTCTTCGGCCTGGGGCCCCTGGCCCTGGATGTGCCGGTCATTCGCCTGGACATCGACCCGATGCAGATCCTGGGCGTGCAACGTGCGGCCATTGGCCTGCTCGGCGACGCACGGCTTGGGCTGCAAGCCCTGAACGCGGCCCTGCCAGGCACAACTCCCGACAGCGACTGGGCGTCGGTGAACGTGGCGCAGGTCAATGCCGCCGAGCGGGCCGGTTGGACTGGCAAGCAGCAGGCGATGCAAGCGGTGCTGGACACGCTGCGTGACAGCCTGCCTGCGCCGATCCTGGTCGGCGACTCGACGCAACCGGTGTACCAGGGCGCCCTGGGCTATCGCGCCCCTGCGCCTTGCACCTGGTTCAACGCCGGAACCGGTTACGGCACGCTGGGATACGGCTTGCCGGCCGCCATCGGGGCCAAGGTCGCCTTGCCCGAACGCGCGGTCGTGGCCCTGGTGGGCGACGGTGGCATGCAGTTCTCCAGCGCCGAGCTCATCGCGGCCCGCGAGCACGGCATCGGGGTCATCCTGGTGCTGTGGAACAACCAGTGCTACGGCGAGATTCGCGACTACATGACCGCGCGTGAGATCCCGCACCTGGGCGTGGACATCCTGACGCCGGACTTCGCCGCCTTCGCGCGCTCCTGCCATGTCCAGCATCACACCGCCAGCAGCCTGGCCGGGCTGCGCGATCTCTTGCAAGGGCTGGATGCCCGCGAGCCGCACTTCATCGAACTGAACGCCTCGGACTTCCTGCCCACCTGAGCCCCCTGCGTGAGCCCGCCGCGTGACGCGGCGGCCGTTACTCGGTTGGGTTGATCAACAACAATGGGACATCCAAGAATGATCCACGAAAAAGGGCTGCCAAGCCTGCAGTCCACCCCCGTCGTCGCCATCGATGACCTGCACAAGAGCTATGGCGATCACCATGTCCTGAAAGGGATCTCCCTGCGCGCCCATGAAGGGGACGTGGTGTCCCTGATCGGCTCCAGTGGTTCGGGCAAAAGTACGCTGCTGCGCTGCATCAACCTGCTGGAAATCCCCAACGCCGGCACGCTTCGCGTGAATGGCGAAGAGGTCAAGTTCAAGCAAGGGCGCAGTGGCGTGCAGGAGATTGCCGACCTGCGCCAGGTCGAGCGGCTTCGCGCCACCCTGAGCATGGTCTTCCAGAATTTCAATCTGTGGCCCCATCGCACGGTCCTGGAGAACGTGATCGAAGCGCCGGTCCATGTGCTGGGTGAAAAACGCCAGGATGCGATCGAGCATGCCGAGCAACTGCTGGAGAAGGTCGGGCTTGCGCACAAGCGCCATGACTACCCCTCGTTCCTGTCCGGCGGCCAGCAACAGCGGGTCGCCATCGCCCGCGCGCTGGCGGTGCGCCCGAAGGTGATGCTGTTCGACGAGCCCACCTCGGCGCTGGACCCGGAACTGGTCGGGGAGGTCCTGAAGGTGATCCGCGGCATCGCCGAGGAAGGGCGCACGATGATTCTCGTGACCCACGAGATGGCGTTCGCCCGGGATGTCTCCAGCCAGGTCGTGTACCTGCACCAAGGCCAGATCGAAGAGCAGGGCCCGCCCCAGCAGGTGATGCTGAACCCGAACAGCGAGCGCTGCCGCCAGTTCGTCATGGCGCAACATAACCGCTGACAACACACGCATTTCATCCGCCGGGGGCGTGCAGCCCCCTAAATGTCCGCTGCCAAAACCAAACAATAGTTGCAAAAGGACTGTTCAATGAAAAAGACCCTCGTTGCTTTCGTGCAGACATTCATCCTGGCCGGCGCGATCAATGTCGCCCATGCCGACGACAAAGTGGTGTTCGCAATCGCCCAGGAGCCCTATCCGCCGTTTTCCTATAAAGACAGCAGCGGCGTCTGGAGTGGTTTCGAGCCTGAGCTGATCACTGAAGTGTGCAAGCGCATGCAGGCCGACTGCACGCTCAAGGAGCTGGCCTGGGACGGCTTGATCCCGGCGCTGCGTTCCAAGCAGGTCGACGTCATCATGAACTCGTTGTCCATCACCCCTGAGCGCGAGCAGGTCGTCGACTTCACCGAGCCCTACATCGAGACCCCGGCCTTGTGGGTCGGCGATGCGGCCCTGGAACTGACGCCAACCCCTGAAGGGCTCGAGGGCAAGACCATCGGCGTCCAGGGTTCGACCAGCCACTCGGCCTACGTGAAGCAGTACTTCGGCAAGACCTCGACCATCCGTTACTACAACGACCAGGACGATCTGCTGGCTGACCTGCGCAGCGGCCGGATCGACATCATGCTCGCCGACAAGATCTCGGTGGAGCCGATGCTGGCGTTGCCCGACAACTCGATGCTCCAAAGCAAGGGCGTCGCCCCGGCCGATCCGCTGTTCGGCAAGGGCATCGGTGCGGCGGTGCGCAAGGGCGACGATGCCCTGCGCGAGAAGCTGAACAAGGCGCTGAAATCCGTGCGTGAAGATGGCACCTACGACGCCATCGGCGCGCGCTACTTCAAGACCACTGTTTCAGCCTCCCAATGAGACCTGTTGGAACGGACGCGGGTGATCGGGTGCTTGTATGACCATTTCTGATATCTCCAATCTGCTGTTCGCCGAGGGCTGGGTGCAGACCCTGGCCCAAGGCGCGGTCAAAACCCTGGGTATTTCCCTGGGTGCCTTTGCGCTGGGGCTGTGTATCGGCCTGCTGGTCGCGCTGGCCAAGCTCAGGGGGCCGCGCTGGTTGGTCGCCTGCGCCAATTGCTACACCACGCTGTACCGCGCCGTGCCGGAGTTGTTGTTGATCCTGCTGTTGTACTACGCCGGCACCGACCTGCTGAACCTGGCGATGGCTGCCATGGGCCGGCCCAGCGTCGAGGTCAACGGCTTCATGGCGGCGGTCGTGGTGCTCGGGATCGTCCAGGGCGCCTATTCGGGGGAGGTGATTCGCGGGGCGATCGAGGCGATTCCGCCCGGGCTCGTCGAGGCCGGCAGGGCCTACGGCATGCCCCGGCTGAAACTGCTGACCCGCGTCATCCTGCCGTGCATGTTGCCCTTCGCCATCGCCGGCCTGTCCAACCTGTGGCTGGTGCTGGTCAAGGACAGCGCACTCATCAGCGTGGTGGGCTACAGCGAGCTGTTGACCGCCGGGCGACAGGCTGCCGCCACGACCAAACACTACCTGCTGTTCTACCTGGCGGTCGCGGTGTTCTATTACGTCATCACCTTGGTCTCCAGCATGGTGTTCCGCAAGTTCGAGTCCAGCTTCGAGCGCTGGATGCCCAGGAACGTATAAGGGGACGATCATGGATTTGTCATGGCTGAATAATTTTTCGAGTGAACTGGTGCGTGGCGCCGGCCTGACCGTGCAGTTGCTGCTCTTCTCGGCAGGCTTTGGTTTCCTGTTGGCCATCGCGGTGGCGCTGGGGCGCTTGTCGAACAACCTCGTGCTGTCCAACGCGGCCAGGTTCTTCAGCAGCGTGATCCGCGGCACGCCGCTGCTGGTGCAGATCTACATCCTCTATTACGGGGTGGGCAGTGTCCTGGCCGGGTTCCCGCTGATCAGAGGCGGGGTGTTGTGGCCCTACCTGCGTGAAGGGTTCTGGTATGTCGCCCTGGCCCTGACCCTGAGCGTCGGCGCCTATGTGGGCGAAGTGCTGCGCAGCGGCCTGCGTGCGGTGCCCAAGGGCGAGCTGGAAGCGGCACGGGCCTACGGCATGCGCCGTGGGCAGATCCTGCGCCGGGTCTGGTTGCCGCGTGCCTTGCAGATGGTGCGGCCGACCCTGGCGGGGGAGAGCGTCATGCTGTTGAAGTCCACGGCACTGGCCTCCACCGTTGCGGTGACCGATTTGCTGGGCGCCGCCAACATCGTGCGTTCGCAGACCCTGCGGGTCTATGAGCCGCTGCTGTTGGTGGCAATCACCTACATTGTCCTGGCCCTGGTCATCGAAAAAAGCTTCAAGCTGATGGGCAACACCGCCTCGCAGCGTCGAGTCCACTGACTAACGTAATGGCGTGGGTTCGTACGCCAGAAAAGGAATGTTCAATGAAGTATTCATCTTTGGTTCAACGCATCAGCGGCGAGAGCGTGGCCGCCTGGGACATCCACTACGCTGCCTGCCAAGCGCAGGAGCGGGGCGAGAACGCGATCATCCTGAGCATTGGCGATCCGGACTTCGCGACGGACGATGCGATCTGCGAAGCGGCGATCCAGGCCCTCAAGGACGGCGACACCCATTACACGCCCGTGGTGGGCCGGGCCAAGCTGCGCGAAGCCATCGCCGCCAAGCAGCGCAAGCTGCTGGGGATGCCGGTGGCCGCCGAGAACATCGCCCTGGTGGCCGGTGCGCAGAACGGCCTGTATGCCGCGGCCATGTGCCTGTTCGAAAGCGGTGACGACGTGTTGGTGCCCGAGCCGATGTACCTCACCTACGCCGCCAGTGTGCAAGCCAGCGGTGCGCGCCTGGTGTGCATCGAGCAGCCTGCCGACAAGGACTTTCGCCTGACCGCCGAAGCGCTCGAGGCCGCGCTGACCCCCAATACCCGGGGCATTGCCCTGGCCACGCCGAACAACCCGACCGGCAACGTCTATACCCGCGAGGAGCTGGAGGCTGTTGCCGAGGTGGCGCGTCGGCACGACCTGTGGGTGATCTCCGACGAGGTCTACTGCCAGCTGACCTACGGCGCCCCGCACATCAGCATTGCCAGCATGGATGGCATGGCCGAGCGCACGGTGGTGCTCAACAGCCTGTCGAAATCCCACGCCATGACCGGCTGGCGGGTGGGTTGGATCGTCGCCCCGCAGGATCTGATCCAGCACCTGGACAACCTGCTGCTGTGCATGCTGTACGGCCTGCCGGGGTTCGTCCAGGAGGCGGCGCTCAAGGCCATCGAGCTGGACGACGAAATCGTCGCCTCGGCCCGCGAGGTCTATACCCGTCGACGCAACCTGATCGCCCGCGAGTTGGACGGGGTCCCGCTGATCAAGGGCAAAGTCCCCGAGGCGGGTATGTTCATGCTGCTGGACATTCGTGAAACGGGCTTGTCGGGCGTCGACTTCGCCTGGGCGCTGTTCCGCGAGACCGGTGTTTCGGTGCTCGATGCACAGGCCTTTGGCGCCAGCTGCGCAGGCTTTGTGCGGGTGTCGTTCACCGTCGCCGACAAGGACCTGCTGGACGCTTGCCAGCGGATTCGGCAGTTCATCGAGAAGTTGCAGGCCAGCCGCTGAGCCTCGCCTTCGTTCGCGGTGCTTGAAGACCCAGCGCTCGCAAGAGGCTGGGTCTTCAACTTTTCTCATGTCGCTACGTCACTGCGCGCTGCAGGCATTGCAGGGCCGTTGACGCTTGTGGAGTCAATACGATGTTCCATCCTGAATGTTCATCCGAACTCGTCGCGGGTGTGCTGATCGGCAACCAATGGCTGGCGGGCGGGCCGGTGCTCGAGGTCTTCAACCCCAGCACCGAGGATCGCCTGGCCACGGTCAGTACCGGTGACAGTCAATCCGTGGACCTTGCCGTGCAAAGCGCCGCGCAAGCCTTCCCGGCGTGGTCGGCCAGCACGGGCGCGTTCCGTGGCGCGCTGCTCAGAAGGATCGCCGAAGGCGTTCGGCAGAACAGGCAGCAGCTGATGACGCTGCAATCGCGCAACAACGGCAAGCCCCTGGCCGAGGCCGGGCTCGACGTGGATGACGTGATCGCCACGTTCGAGTACTACGCCGACCTGGCCCAGGATCTCGATGCGGCGCAGGACCGTGGCGTTGCGCTGCCCAGCAGCGATTTCGCCGCCCGCTTGCGGCGAGAACCCTGTGGCGTCGTGGCGCTCATCGTGCCCTGGAACTTCCCCATGGTGACCACCGCCTGGAAGCTGGCGCCGGCCCTGGCGGCAGGCTGCACGGTGGTGCTCAAGCCCTCCGAGGTCACGCCGCTGCCGGAGCTTGCGCTGGCGCGGATCATGCTGGACGCCGGGTTGCCCACCGGGGTGCTGAACGTGGTATGCGGCACGGGCCTGGCCGTGGGCGCGCCGTTGTCGAGCCACTCGCAGGTGGCCAAGATTTCCTTCACTGGCAGCAATGCGGTGGGGGTCCAGGTGATGCAGCGGGCGGCGGAGACCGTGAAGGGTGTGAGCCTGGAGCTTGGCGGCAAGTCCTCGCTCATCGTGCTCGAGGATGCCGATCTTGAGCTGGCGGTGGAGCTGACCTGCGCCGGCGGGTTCTACAACGCAGGCCAGATGTGCTCGGCGACCAGCCGGGTGCTGGTGGCCGAGCACTTGGCCGAGGCCTTCGTGGACCAGGTCAAGGCCCGTGCCCGGGCGATCTGCGTGGGCGACCCCTTCGTCGAAGGCGTGCAGATGGGTCCGTTGGTCAACCGGGCGCAATATGAGCGGGTACTGACCCACATCGCCCGTGGGCTGGCCGCTGGGGCCCGGCTCGAATGCGGCGGTCGGCGGCCCGAGGGGATGGACCGTGGGTTCTACATAGCGCCGACGGTCTTCACCGAGGTCGCCCTGGACAGCAGCGTGTGGAACGAGGAAATCTTCGGCCCGGTGATCTGCATCCGTCGATTCAGCTCAGAAGAGGAAGCCATCGCGCTCGCCAATCAAAGCGACTTTGGTCTGGTGGCGACGGTGGTCAGCAAGGACCATGATGCCGCCAACCGCGTGGCCGACGCCCTGCAGGCTGGCATGGTGTGGATCAACGCGCCGCAGGTGATCTTCCCGCAGACGGCGTGGGGCGGGTACAAGCAAAGCAGTATCGGGCGCGAGCTCGGCCCCTGGGGGCTGGCCTCGTTCCAGGAGTTGAAGCACGTGGTGCGGGCGGTCTGATCACCCTAGGCCCCAGGACGTGCCTGGGGCCCAGGGCTCGTGGCCTGTGATCGACGCTACACTTGCATCGTCGCGATAGGCTGGCACAACTGAACCGAGGGGCCCCATGCGCAAGCTTTGTCGACCGATGACCTTGGCACTGGCGTTTTCCCTGCTAGCCCCGGCGGCTGCCTGGGCGGCGCAGCCGTGCAAGCGGCTGCAGGCAACGGGCAACCCTGAGTACCCACCCTACCTGTGGCGCGACCCGCAGAACCCGCAACGGTTGATCGGCGCCAACGCCGATCTGCTCAAACGCCTTGGCGCCGAACTGGGGCTTGAGATCGACGTGGTCTATAGCGGGCCGTGGTCGCGTGCGCAGGAGGAGGTCAAGAGCGGGCGGATCGACTTGATCGCCGGTGCCTTTCGGACCGCATTGCGCGAAGTCTCCATGGATTTCATCCCGCCGCCGTTCCTGAACACGCCCAGTGTGGTCTGGGTACGTCACAGCGACCCGTTTTCCTACACCGGCTGGGCCGACCTGCAAGGGCGCAGTGGCGGCACCTTGGTCAACAACAGCTACGGCCAGCCGTTTGACGACTATGCCAGCGCCCACCTGAACCTCGAAGCGGTCCCCAGCGCCGCCCAGGCGTTCCAGAAGCTGTTGTTCAAACGCAACGACTACGTCATCTACGAGCTTTACCCGGGGCTGGCGCTGGTGCGGACACTGGGCATCACCCAGCAAGTACAGGCCCTGGCCCCTCCGGTTTCCAGCGAGGGGCTGTACCTGACGGTCTCCCATCAGTCACCGTGCAACCAGCCTGAGCTTCGGGCGCAACTGGCGCAGAAGCTGACCGAGTTGCTCGACCGTTCCGTGCCCAGGCAACTGCTGGAGCAGAACCTCAAGCGCTGGCAGGACCAGCAGCCTCAGCAGGGCGCTGCGGGCAAGCCCTGACGGCGCTCTCACGTGAACCAGTTCAACACCCGCGGCTCGCAGTTGAGCAGCACATGCTTGAGTTCGCTGAATTCCTCAAGGCCCGCCGCCGACAGCTCGCGGCCAATGCCGCTGGCCTTGAAGCCGCCCCAGGGCGCCTGGGGAAAGGCCAGGTTGTAGTCGTTCACCCACAGTGTCCCGACCCTCAGACGCCGCGCCAGACGATTGGCACGGCCCAGATCGCCGGTCCACACGCCCGCCGCCAGGCCGTATGGCGTATCGTTGGCAAGCTGTACGGCGTGGTCCTCGTCGGTGAAGCGCTCGACGGTGATCACCGGGCCGAAGATTTCTTCGCGGGCGATGCGCATGTCGGCCTGTACTTCGCTGAGCAGAGTAGGGCGCAGCCAGAACCCCTTGCCCAGGTGCGCATCTGCGGGAATGTGCCCGCCTGCGCGCAGGCGGGCGCCTTCACCCTGTGCCGAGTGGACCAGTGACAGCACGCGATCCCGGTGGGCCGCCGATATCAGCGGGCCCATGCGCGTGCGGCTGTCGAAGCCATCGCCCAGGACGATGGCCTCGATGCGTTCGGCCAGGCGTTCGACGAAGCGGTCATGGATGTTCGCTTCCAGCAACAGGCGAGAGCCAGCCGAGCACACTTGTCCGGCATTGAAGAACACTGCGTTGAGCGCTTGGTCCAGGGCCACGTCCAGGTCGGCGTCGGCGAACACGATGTTCGGGTTCTTGCCGCCGAGCTCCAGCGCCAGGCGCTTGAAGTTGCCGCTGGCGGCCTGCATGACCTTGGCACCGGCACTGGCGCCGCCGGTGAAGGACAGCATGTCCACCCGCTCGCTGAGCGCCAGGCGGTGGCCCACGGCGCCGTCGCCGCAGACGAGGTTGAACACCCCGGACGGCAGCGCCAGGGAGGCCAGCAGACCTGTCAGGTGCAGGGCACTGAGCGGCGTCAGTTCGCTGGGTTTGAGAATCACCGTGTTGCCCGCGGCCAGGGCCGGTGCGAGCTTCCAGGCCGTCTGCAGCAGCGGGTAGTTCCACGGCACGATCAGCCCGCAGACGCCTACCGGCTCGTGGCGTGTGACGCTGATGACATGGGCGGGCGCATGGGGGTGGGCAATATCGGTGCGCGCTTCGAGCAGCCCTGCGTAGTAGCGGAAGGTGGCCACCACGCAGGCCAGGTCGGCCTCGCTTTCGCCGAGGGTCTTGCCGGTGTTTAGGGTTTCCAGGCGGGCCAGGTGGACGGCCTCGGTTTCGATGGCTGCCGCGATGCGCAGCAGCACGGCGCTGCGCTCACTCGGCGGCAGCTGGGGCCAGGGGCCGTGGTCGAAGGCGTGGCGGGCAGCATCGATCGCGGCGTCGACATCCTCGGTGCTGGCGTCTGGCGCCAGGGCGAGCAGGCTTTCGTCGGCGGGGTTGATGATTTCTCGATAGCGCTTGCTGTGCGGTTCACGCCATTGCCCTGCAATGAAAAGCTGATGGTGCGACATGCTGCGTTTCCTCGTTTGCGTTGGCAATGGCCGCACCATAGCCAGGCGCCTGGGCGTTAACTTGACCGAATGCGACAGCCGTCGCCGCGCCGTGCATTCGCGACAAGCCAGGTCGCATCGCATCAAGTCCTCGTTGGTGCGCTCCCTAGACTCGGGAATGTGAATGCGTGCCCGGGGGCGCGCTCGACGCCTGAGGAACTGCCATGCACAACCCATCCATCGCCGTGTTAGACGCCCATGCCCAGGCCCGCGTCGAGCTCGCCTGCGCGTTTCGCTGGACCGCCCGCCTGGGGATGCACGAGGCCATTGCCAACCATTTCAGCCTGGCTGTGTCCGAGGATGGCCGGCGCTTTCTGATCAACCCCTATGGGCGGCATTTTTCCAGGGTCCGCGCCAGCGACCTGCTGCTGCTCGATGCCGATGACCCTTCGGCCCTGCAGCGCCCCGACGCGCCGGACATCACCGCCTGGGCCTTGCACGGCGCCTTGCACCGGCGGCACCCGCACGCGCGCTGCATCCTGCATGTGCATTCCAAGTACGCCACGGCCTTGGCCTGCCTGGCCGACTCACGCCTGCCGCCGATCGAGCAGAACGCCATGCGGTTCTTCGAGCGTGTGGCCATCGACGAGGGCTTCGACGGCATGGGCCTGGGGGATGAAGCGGAGCGGGTGAGCCGCCAGCTGGGCGACAAGCCGATCCTGCTCATGGGCAACCACGGCGTGCTGGTGGCGGCCCCCAGCGTGGCCCAGGCCTTCGACGATCTCTACTACTTCGAGCGCGCCTGCGAGCTCTACCTCACCGCCCTCGCCACTGGCCGCCCGCTGCGCATCGCCAGCGATGCCGTGGCACGCAAGACCGCCCAGCAATGGCTGGACTATCCGGACTTCGCCGCCCGCCACTTTGCCGCGCTGCAGGACATCCTCGATGAACAGGAACCGGACTACCGCACCTGAGCGGGCGTCATCACCCATTGCCATGCCCACCCCCAACCGTTCTGGAGTCGCTCGCATGCCGAAGAAAACAGCCGTATCCGTGCTCGCTGCATCGCTGCTCACCGCATCCATCGCCACCGCCCAGGCCGGTGAGCCCGCCGCCTGCCAGACCGTGCACTTCGCCGAGGTCGGCTGGGCCGACATCGCCGCCACCACAGGGCTTGCCACCACCGTGCTGCAGGGCCTTGGCTACAAGACCAAGACGCAGATGCTGTCGATCCCGATGGCGTACCAGGCCATGGAAATGAAGACGATCGATGTCTATCTCGGCGCCTGGATGCCCTCGATGGCCGCGATTTCCACGCCGTTTCTGGAAAAAGGCAGCGTCGAGCGGGTGCGCACCAACCTGACCGGTGCCAAATACACCCTGGCGGTGCCCGATTACGCCTACGAGGCCGGGCTCAAGGACTTCAAGGACATCGCCCGGCTCAAGGATTCACTGCAGGGGCGCATCTACGGCATCGAGGCGGGCAACGATGGCAACCAGATCATCCAGGGGCTGATCGACAAGGACCGCTACGGGCTCAAGGATTTTCGCCTGGTCGAATCGAGCGAGGCCGGCATGTTGGTGGAGGTGCGCCGGGCCGTGCGCTCGAAAAAGCCGATCGTGTTCCTGGGCTGGGAGCCGCACCCGATGAATACGCAATTGTCGATGCGCTACCTGAGCGGCGGCGATGCCGACTTCGGGCCTAACTATGGCGCGGCGGTGGTCGATACCCATACCCGCAAAGGCTATGGCCAGGAGTGTCCGAACGTTGGGGCGCTGTTGTCGCGGATGGAGTTCCAGCTGGGAATGGAGAGCCAGATCATGGGCGCGATCCTCAATGACAAGCAAAAGCCTGCGCTGGCGTCGCGTGACTGGCTCAAGCGCAATCCGCAGGTGCTGGACACCTGGTTGGCGGGGGTGACGACCTTCGATGGCCAGCCGGGGGCATCGGCGGTGCGCAGTTACCTGGGGCTCTAGCGCCAAGCTGCTGGGCCCCCCACAGGTACAGCGCCAAGCCGGAGAACGGCGCTGTACCTGTGGGAGATTCTATGGTGCCGGACAAGCTCGAATCATCTTCGGTTGGTATTCCTTGACACTTTTCAGCCGTGCTAATACCAGCCCTGGCTTCGTCGGCTTCCACCGGAATTGCACTGCTCTCAAGACTTGCGCAATCCCTGTGGGAGCGGGTTTACCCGCGAAGAAGGCACCACAGAACAAGGCCAAGCGTTGACCTGACAATCGGCGC